>DATIPQ010000133.1 GCA_035471785.1 Acidobacteriota bacterium | reverse complement strand
AAAGTCTGAACGCTGAAAGCGTGGAATAACGCGACAGGGTGGCTCAAACGTCTGACGCACTGCACTAGCGGAGACAATTAGCGGAGGGAGTCGCACAGCAATCAGCTCAGCGGCTGGCGGGAACAATGGCGGGTATCGCCGCAAGGATGCGCCTCCCACCCGGCCGGGCACTGGCTAGCCGGTCTTGACGACGGTGTGGGCTGGAGACATCTGGAAGGCCGCGGGGATGCAGCTTCCACCGGGCTGGCTATGGCTAGGTGGCCAACAAGTTCAAGCGTTGGCCGTCGGCGGCTAACTCGCATTCTCCCTCAAAGCCTGCCTCACGGACCTCTTGCAGCAGATCGTATTGGTCGCAGACCGGATAGCGGTGGCACAGCAGCAGGCGCTTGACGCCGGCTTGGGCGGCGGCTCGGCCGGCGCTGTATCCGGTCAAATGGCCCGGCGCCTCCAGATGACGCGGGTAGGAGGCTTCCAGCAAGGCCACGTCGGCTTGGCTGCAGAGCCGCACCAGGTTGTGGCAGGGTTCGGTGTCTCCTGAGTAAGCCAGCGTCCGCCCCGAGGGGCTTTCCCAGCGGTAGCCCAGCGCGGGCTCTGAGTGGACCACCGGCAGGGAACTCAGGGAGAGGCCCTGCACCAGGCCCGACCAATCCTCCGCTTCCTCGATGTCGAGGCGGGAATGCAGCCGTCCCACCCATTCCCCGTAGAGGCTGACCAGTCCCTGCACGAAGCGGCGCAGTCCGGGCGGTCCCAGCAGGAGCAGCCGTTGGGGCGCGTCCTGGTCGATGTAGCAGGCAAAGAGCAGAGGCAGCAGATCGCCGGTGTGGTCGGGATGGTAGTGGGAAAAGATCACGCTGCGGATGTGGCGGAAGTCGAGTCCGCTGCGCGCCAGGCGGTGCAAGGAGCCGGAACTGGGGTCGACCAGCACCAAGCCTTCATGCTCGATGACGAAACCGGGAGAAGCTCTCCGGGGATGAGGGATGGCGGTACCGGATCCGAGAATAGTGACATTCATGGCGACCTCTTGCGACCTGCGGTCGGGCTTCCAACGACCAATCCCCAATTCACAAGGGTTACAGTTCGAGAATGAGTACGGGGATGCCCACTTCGACCATCTCGTAGAGTTTGATGACCTCGCTGTTCTTCATGCGCACGCAACCGTCCGAAGCGGGACGTCCAAGCAGGCCCTCTTCGGGGGTGCCGTGGATGTAAACCATGCGCTGAAAGGTGTCGACGCGGCCTCCCTTGTTGCGTCCCGGCTCGCGGCCGCACAGACGCAGCACCCGGGTGGTGACGTCGTCGCTGTCGAGGTCGGTGCCGTCCTGCAGGATTTCGGCCTGCTCGCCGGTGTAAACGCGTCCCTTGAAGATTCCACCCAGGGGAACGTCGTCGCCGTGCTTGGCGCAGACTTCATGCAGCCCCGGCGGAGTCTTTTCGCTGCCCTTCAGGTTGCCCACTCCGTTCTTGGAGGTGGAAACGGTAAAAGTGCGCCTCACGCGGCCCTCTTCCACCAGATACATGCGCTGGCGAGCCACCGAAACGAAGAGAAAGCGCCTGAGGTCGTGCTCTGGATAGTCACGTTGCGCAATAATCTGCAGGGTCTTTTCAAGTTCCTGCCGGGAGCGGTGATCCTCGGTCGGCTCCACGGGCTGCCCGGACTGGGCGGCGAAGCTGAGGAGAAGAAAGGCGAGTAGCGTCATATCGATTTTCAAGACGGCATAACGGCCGAATGGCTGAGACGGCGGATGTCGCGCACAAGCCGCTGCTGGAAATCCGGGTCTGCAATGTCATAAATGCCCCGCACCCTTCCTTGGACGTCTATGAGCAGAAAATGGGTCCCGTGAATGATCTCCGAGGGATTGACCGCCGTTTCAGCCGACTCGGCCCGGCCGCGCTGGACGGCGGTGAAGAAACCATTGACGACCAGGCGGACGGTGTCGTCGGGAGGCCCGGTGAGGAAATGCCAGCGCGAAGTGTCGGCGCCGTAGCGGCGCGCGTACCGGGCCAGCACCTGGGGCCGGTCGTAAGCCGGATCGACGCTGATGGAGACAAAGCGTACAGGTTCTTCGGGCTGGATGATCTCCTGCAATTCGAGCATGGCCCGGGTCATGAGCGGGCAGGGGCCGGGGCAGCGGGTGAACATGAAGTCCGCTACCCATACATAGCCGCTGAGATCCTGGCGGGTAACGGTTTCTCCGCGGCTGTTGATGAGGCTGAACTCGGGCGCCTCCCACAGCACCTCGAGCTTGTCCGGGCGCTGGCCGGCGATTGCCGGATCACGGGTGTAGAGACGGAAGGCCACCCAGCCGGCCACGATGAAGGCGGCCAGGACCACTCCGATGACTACGCTGCGAATCGTCATTCCTCTTCCTCGAAACGAGCGCCCCCCTCACCATCCTCTGACGGGCTTCCAGACCTCTTTGAAGCCCTGCGTGTCAAAAACATGATACTCGGGAAAACCGGCCGCTGTAAGGCAGGAGTGATTGGGGATGATGCGCAGCCGCGTTCCGATGGGGAACTGGTGGAAGTCGATATTGTTCTTTGAACCGACGATTCCATGCTCCTGGCTGATGCTCTCCACCCTCAGGTGAGGATGGTCGAGGCCGACCCCGTAGACGATCTCCTGGCGGGCATCCCGAACCAGTCCGCGGTCTTTGCTCAAGGCCAGCGCACCGGCGTCGATGAGCATCTCGTTGCGGCCCGGGTAGTGAGAGACAACGGTGCTCAGGACGCTGACGGCGCAGTCCTCCGGCCGGCAGCTCTGCAGGTCGGCCTGGGTCCTGTCATAGAAGATGTAGTTGCCGGGACGGATCTCGTTGGCGGCCTCCAGTTCTTCCACGAAGAGCGAGCAGGTGGGGGTGGAGCCCACGCTGACCGTGGGGCAGTCGATGTCCACTTCTTGCAGGCGCTGCAAGAGCTTGCCCAGGTTTTCCTGCTCCTTGCGGGCGATCTTGGTGATCTTGGGAGGATTGGGTGCGGCATAGGACTGCCCGGCGTGAGTGATCAGTCCCTGGAAAGCGGTGTGGCGCGAATCGTCCAGGCGCCGGGCCAGGCGCAGCGGACGGGAGGTGTGCCAGGGGACGCCGCTGCGCCCATATCCGCAGTCGATTTCGAGCAACACCGAGAATCTCATCCGGTGCCGCTCGGCGTAGTGCTCGACGGCGCGGATCTGAGCCGGGTGATCGACCACGATGTGAAAGTCGATCCCGTCTTGGATCTCGGCGACGGCGGGAAGCTTGGCGGCCGTTATGGGGAAGGCGTAGGTGATGTCGTCGAACCCGCCCGCCTTGAAGAATTCAGCCTCGGCCAGAGTCGAGACGGTGATGCCCTGAAAGCCGTCCCTGGTCTGTATGCGGGCGGCCTCCAGCGTCTTGTGAGTCTTAACGTGGGGACGCAGGCGGGCGCCCATGCGGCGGGCATTCTCCTGCATTCTGGCGGCGTTGGCCTCAACCCTCTCGAGATCGACGATCAAGGCCGGAGTGCGCAGGTCTTTCAGAGAGGTCATGGCTAATCTCCTGCCTAGCGGACGCGGGGGAGGTCGATAAGGCCTCCCAGAAATACGGCGTTGAGGAAAAGGCGGTTGGTGCCGTGCCAGAAGCCTCGAAAATTGGGGTTGTCGACGAAGAGGACGATGCGTCCCCGGCCCCGCCCGCTCACCGACAGCGAAGCCGTACCGGCCAGCTTCTCCAGGTTTTCCTGCGAGATGTAGCCGCTGATCAGCGGCGACTCCCTGTAGACGGCCACGCTGCTGTAGGGGTTGCTGCTGGGCTGCAAGAGGATGGAACTGTTGCGGTAGACGGCCAGTTGGCGGCGCCTGTAGCCGAATCCGAGAGGGTGGGTGATGTCGAGGTCGGTTGCGAAGATGGCGCCCCCGATCACCTTGGCTCCTTCGGTTTCGCGGGCTTGTGCGTAGTCGATTCGCTCTGTTCTCTCGGAGCTCGGGGCGTCCTGTGCCGGAGGCTCGGGCGGGCCTTCGGGCAGCAGCTTTTCCTCGGCCAGCCCCGAGGTGACGGCCCACTCGACGGCTGAGCGCAGGGCGATCAGGGTGTTGCCCTGGGATATCCATTCTTTGAGCCGCTCCCGATCGGCCTCTTGCAAACGCGAGTAGTTGCCCGAAACCATCACCAGGGTGTCGTATTCCTCCAGGGGCAAGCGCTGCAGGTCGGAAAGGTCGGCCTTGGTGAAGGGCATGCCGACCCGGGTGTCCAGCAAATGCCAAACCTCTCCCGCCTCGTAGGCCGAGACCCCGTCCCCCAGCAGCATCAGCAGTCGGGGCGGCGGCACCAGGCGGAAGTCGTTGCTTCCCAGGTCAGGACCGCGCGAGGTGCGTCCTGAGGGGACTGTCCGGACGGGCACGCCGTGGCGGGAGGCCGCTTGGCTCATCCAGTGGTGCAGGCGTTGGGCGTCGGTCTCCTGAATGGAGACGGGAACCAGCATGGTCCCCCGCCCGTAATCGTGCCCGCCGATGCTGAAGGGCTCGAAGGCAGTCTTGACCCGCACCTCGCGCGACAGCAATTCATGCAGCAGAGCCGGCGCCCGCGAATCGGTCCACTCGAACAGGTAGGCATAGCGAGCCCGCTCCAGCGCCGGGGAGGCGGAGGGCGCGGCGGGGGCATCGTCGGCTTCCGGACCCAGCAGCGGTTGGGAAAAGGCCTCCGCCCCCATGAAAGCGTGAGGAATGCCGTAGGCATGGGCCATCGACCAGGCGCTGGTGTCGTAGAAGAGGCTGTCGGGGAACTCGATGCGGGTTTCGAAGATCGACTGCACCATGCGGCGCTGGCGCTGGGCCAGAGGGACGATGAAGGCCTCTCCGGCGGCAAACTGGGCGTCCCCGAGCCTGGCATCGCTTTGCAGCCGGTGGACGCGGATCTTGTGCAGCCTGAGCAGGTCGAGAAAAGCGTCCTCGCGGGCAGGGTCGGAAGGTTCGCCGAAAACGTAGGCGCCTCCCGGTTCGCGGGCCGAGGCGAAAAAGTCGCGCTGCAGCTTGTGCAGGCGGGGACGCAATTCCACCGCACGGCGGACGGTGGCCAGGCTGGTGCGCACCTGGTTGCGGATGGTGAAGGCGAAGCTGAGCTGGCCGTGAACCGTCTCCCGCAGGTGTCCCCGCGAACTGGCCTGCTCGAAGAGCACGCCGATGCCCCCGTGCAGGTCGGGATAACTGGACCCGTAGCCGGGATAAAAGTCGTCGTATACCTGGCGCGTGTAGTAAAGCGAGCCCAACTCCTCCAGCGCCTCCTCCCAGGCGGTGGAAAACTCGGCCGTCAATTGGTAGGTCTCGTCGGGCACCAGCGGATTCTGGTTGGCCTCCTCGGTGGGTTCGAAAAAGTAGGTGCTGTCCGAGCCCATCTCATGGTAGTCGGTGGTGACGTTGGGCAGCCACTGGTGAAAGGCCTCGATGCGGGTCCGCGATTCCACCTGGACGCCGGGCAGCCAATCGCGGTTGAGGTCGAACCAGTAATGGTTGGTGCGCCCGTTGGGCCATCCCTCGTTGTGCTCGCGGTCCCAGCGGTCGGCGGAGAGATGACGGCTGCGGTGCATGTTGAACCAATGGCTGGCCCGGTCGCGCCCGTCGGGATTGTAGACGGGGTCGAAGAGGATGACCGCTTTCCTCAGCAGGGCTTCCACCTCTTCCCCCTGGGCGGCGCAAAAATGGTAGGCGGCCAGCATGGCGGCCTCCGCCGAAGAGGACTCGTTGCCGTGCACTCCGTAGCCCAGCAAGATCACTACCGGACGGTCGGGGTCTTCGGGATTGGAGGGATCAGCGGCCCTCAGGTGAGCTTGACGGACTTCTTCCAGACCTCCCAGCCGTCCGGGGTCGGTCACGCTGAGACGGATGAGCGGACGCATCTCATAGGTCTGCCCCATGATCTCGAAACGGGCCCGCGGACTCGACTCCCCCAGTTGGCGGAAGTAGGCCACCAGCCGGTCGTGGCGGGTAAAGCGGCTGCCTATCGGGTAGCCCAGGAAGTCCTGCGGCGAAGGGACGTCGGGATGATAGCTGGCCCCCTGGGGCAGAAAATCCGGGTCCAGCTTTTTCTCCGCCGCCAGCAGGCCTGGTCTGGGGACCAGAAGGATGAGCAAGAGGATCTTGGTGAGCGTCGATGACATGTCTTTATTACCCTAGCGTTGCTGTAAACATTGCTGCCGGCTGGCCCCTTGCAGGCTGCCTCAGCCGGCGAACATCTGGACGTCGGTGCCCACCCGGTCGGCCATCTCCAGGGTGCGCTGCAAGTCGGGATGGCGCAGGGTCACCCAACCGTCGGAGAGCAGGGTCTGCTTCCAGTCGCGCCGCGGGGCGCCCACCGGAAGCAGGTCGATGTTGACCACGTGCTGGCCGATTTCCGAGAGAAGCCGTTGCAGGCCTTCCACCCGCTGGATGCGGCCTTGCCCCTGGGCCCGCTTGAAGATGACGGCGGCGTTGTAGCGCCGCCGCACTTCCTGGCCGAGGCGTCCTAGGCAGACCGCTTCGGCCCATCCCCGGTAGAGGTCGATGTCGCCCGCCCAGTTCATGATGTCGACGCTGCGCGCTCCCGGGGGACGGCAGCCGATTTCGCCGAAGACCGCCTCCCCGTCGGGTTTCAGGAACCATTCCATATGGGTGAATCCGCTGCGGAAGCCCAGCGCCTGGATGACGGCCTGGCCCATGCGACGGCCCGAGGCCAGATGCGGCGCGTCCACGTCGCGCAGGGCGATGGTCTGGGGCGAGATCCATTGCACGGTGCGGGCGATGAGGGGACGGGGACGATACCAGGCGATGTTGAAGTAGAGGATCTTTCCATCGGCGCAGATGGTGTCGAAAGTATACTCATCGCCCTCGATGAACTCCTCCACGCTCACCTCTTTGACGTGGCCGATTGCCGACAGCACTTCCTCAAGCTGGCGGGAATCGTCAAGGCGGTGGGTGTCGGCGGAACCGGCTCCGGCGATGGGCTTGACGATGAGCGGGTAGCCAATGCGTTCAGCCGCTTCGCGCACCTCCTCGGCCGTGCTGGCGCGGGCATGCCGCGGGGTGCGGATGCCGGCCTCGTCCAGCACCTGCTTCATGCGTTCCTTGTCGCGGAAGGGCACCGTCTCGGCTTCGCGCATTCCTTCGATGTGAAAGCGCTCGCGCAGGCGCGCCGCCATCAGGACTCCCGGCTCCCAGGGACACTCGATGCGGTCGATGAAGGTCTGGAAACCGGCAATGGCCTGGGCCACTTCGTTCTCGTCCCACAGCGAGTTCACCTGGCGGTAGGCGGCGAGATGGCTGCGGGCCAGTTCGGGCAAGGCTTGCACCGGCTGGTCGCCGATCCCCAGCACCTGAGCCCCGCAGCCAGCCAGCCCGGCGGTGAAGAAGGGCATTTCCGCCGGGAAACCAGGAGAGATCATCACCACTTTCATAGATTCTGTTCCTCAGCCGGTTGTCTTCCTCAAGCCAATTCCACGCGGATCAGTTCCACCAGACGGGCCAAGCCCTCTTCCACCGGCGCCGTTTCAGCATGGCGCAAGATGACGTAGCCGTCTCCCTCGTAGGTTCCGCTGGGAGTTTGCCCCAACTGGGGCAGCCGCGCTTCCACCACCAGGGAACCCAGCTCCTTCTCAGCCTGCTCCAGTCCGTGGACGGCCTTGACCCGTCCCCGCCCCTGGCCTCTCAGGTAGGCCGCTCCCACCGCCCAGCGGCGCTGGGGAGGATCGAAGCGGTCGAAGACCATCAGCCTCGGCCAAGCGCTGTAGAGGTCGATGTCGTGGGCGTAGGAGATGAGAGTGGAGAACTGGGCGCCGGGCGGACGGGCCGCCACCTCAGAAATGGCCACGCTGCCGTCGGGACGGCGGAACCACTCCAGGTGGGTCAGGGCCGTCTCTACGCCCAGCGCCCGGTGGGCTCGGCCGGCGGCCTGGCGGATGGGCTCGTATTCCTCTCCCCCGATGCCGCGCGGAAGCAGAACGCTCCATTGAATCCAGGGGTTCTCCATCACCTCCAAGGGCGTAGGCAGGTATCGCGAGATGGAGTGCCAAACGCATTGGCCGCCGATCCAAACGCTGTCGAAGCAATGTTCCTGGCCGGTCATGAACTCCTCGAAGAGCGCCCCAACGCGCTGAGGCGGATAGGCGGCCAGGTATTGTTCCAACTGCTCCTCGTCGTTGAGGCGGTAGGTGTTCTTGGCCCCGGCGCCCTCGTTGGGTTTGACCACCACCGGATATCCCGCATCTGCCGCAAAGGAGCGTGCCGCCTGGACGCTGTCGACCAGCCGGTGCCGGGCGCAAGGCACGCCCGCCTCACGGAAGAGCGTCTTCATGTGCGACTTGTCGCGGAAGTTGCGGGCCGTCTCCACCTTCATTCCCTGCAGTCCCAAGTGCTGGCGCACCTTGGCCAGAGGCACCTGCAGGTGCTCCAAGGCCGCCAAGAGGCGCTGGGGTGGCCCCATGCGGGCGGCCAGGGAGTGTACGGCGCCTACGATTTGGGCGGGATCCATGCCGTCCTCAACGCGCCAGTGAGCGGTCAGCTTGGATCGCAGTCCGGGCGGTATCTTCCCGGCGGGATCCTGGCTGATCACCCCCAAGCGGACGTCTTCCAGATCGGCTGCGCCGTTGATGAAGCGCAGTGTCGTCTCCAGGAAAAAAGGCGCCACAAAAATGACGTTGGCCATGCTGTCTCCCCTGCGCCCGGCGGGACGCCCGAGGATCATATCAAGGCCCGTGGCGCGCTGCTTCGCTCTCTGGACGATTCGCGCTAAACTGGACATCTGATGACTGATGAGACCGGAAGCCCGCCTCATATCCCTCTCGACCTGACCCAATCGATCTGGGAGCGCGTCTTCACCGTGGCTCCGCTGGTGCTGGTAGGGAGCCGTCAAGAGGACGGGTCCTACAACCTGGCGCCCAAGCACATGGCCTTTCCGCTGGGATGGGACAATTACTTCGGCTTCGTCTGCACGCCGCGACACAGCACCTACCGCAACATCCGCCGCGACAAGGTCTTCACCGTCAGCTTTCCCCGCCCCAGTCAAGTACTTCTGGCCAGCCTGGCCGCCGGTCCCCGCCAGGACGACTGCGCCAAGCCTTCGCTCAAGGCGCTGCCCACGGTGGCCGCCCGCCAAATCGACGGCATCCTGGTGGAGGACTCCACCCTGTGCCTGGAATGCCGATTGGAAAAGATCGTGGACGGGTTCGCCGACAACAGCATCATGGCCGGAAGCATCCTGGCCGCCTCCGCCCGCGAAGACGCCCTGCGCCGGTCCGAACGAGACGACAACCAACTGATCTTCGAAACGCCGCTTCTGGCTTACCTGCATCCGGGACGCTTCGCGGTGGTGGAAGACTCCCAGGCCTTTCCCTTTCCCCAGGACTTTCAGAGGTAGACCGTGAAGCGAGCCGGCCAAGCCGACGTGACCCGCCAGGTTGAGGGCTACTTTACGACCCACCTGAAAGAGATGGTGGAGTACCTGAAGCGGCTGGCTCTGGCCGAGTCGCCCTCCAGCGATCCCGCCTCCCAGCAGCCGCTTCAAAAGATCCTCGGCGATTCCCTGCGACAGATCGGCTTCCAGGTGCGCATCATCGAAGGCCGGCGCAGCGGAGGTCACCTCTACGCCCGGCCCCGTGAACGCCGGCGGCGCCGACCGGTGCAAATGCTGCTGGGCCACACCGATACCGTCTGGCCTCACGGCACGCTGGCGGAGATGCCGGTGGTGGCCGGGGACGGCCAGCTTCGCGGACCCGGCGTCTACGATATGAAGGCCGGACTGACCCAAATCGTCTTCGCCCTGCGCTGCCTGCACGAGCTGGGACTGGACCCCCCGGCGGCGCCCCTGGTCTTCATCAACTCCGACGAAGAAATCGGATCAGCCGAGTCCGAGGTGTGGATCCGCAGGCTGGCCCGCTGCGCTTCCCGCGTCTTCGTCCTGGAACCTTCCCTGGGCCGCGAAGGACTCATCAAGACCGCACGCAAGGGCATCGGACAGTTCACCATCACGGTGCGGGGACGCGCCGCCCACGCCGGACTGGAGCCCGAAGCAGGAGCCAGCGCCATCCTCGAACTTTCCTACGTGATCCAGGAACTCTTCCGGTTGAACGATCCCGCCAGCGGAGTGACCGTCAACGTGGGCACCATCGACGGAGGACTGCGCCCCAACGTGGTGGCTCCCCAGAGCAAGGCGGTGGTGGACGTCAGAGTCCCCTCCATGGAAGCGGCCCGCCAAATCGAGCAGGCCATTCATGGCCTGCAGCCCCAAACCCCCGGCGTAAAGCTGCTGATCGAAGGCAACGTGGGTCGCGCGCCGCTGGAGCCGACGCCCCGCAACCGGCGCCTCTGGAAGACGGCCCGCCGGCTGGGACGCCAACTGGGACTGGATCTGCAGGAAGGCTCGGCCGGAGGCGCCTCGGACGGCAACATCACCAGCCTCTTCGCCGCCACCCTGGACGGGTTGGGCGCGGTGGGCGGAGGCGCCCACGCCAGCCACGAGTTCGTGGAGATCGACAAGCTGGCCGAACGCGGCTCGCTGCTGACCCTGCTCCTGCTCGCCCCGCCCGACCGAGACAAGACCTGACCCGCTGGGAGCTTTTTTTTCTTGACGCCTTGCTACAGCTGTAGTAACTTTTGCTACGCTTGTAGCAAAGGAGCCTGCAACGTGTCTTTGACCGATAGCGAGTGGAAGATCATGAACTGCCTTTGGAGGCACTCGCCGCTGACGGCGCGCGACGTTCTGGAGGAGTTGGAGGAGGAGACGGAATGGGCTTACACAACCGTCAAGACTCTCATGAACCGCTTGGTCGACAAGGGCATGCTGGAGGCCCGCAAGCGCGCCAATACCAGCTATTATCGGCCTCTTTTGAGCCGCGCACAGGCTCGCTCCGAGGCCTTTCACAGCTTCTTGGAGAGAGCTTTCGACGGAACCCTGGCTCCCTTCTTGGGCTTTCTCAAGGAGGAGGATCTGTCCGCCGCTGAGCGCCGGACGCTGAAGAGGATGTTGGAAGAAAGGGAAGAGGCCGATGGCAGCGACGCTTGATGCCACCACGGCGTTATGGATCGACTGGATGCGGCCCATGGTTTGGCAGACGGCCCTGCTGTTTGCAGCGGCTTGGCTGCTCGACCACCTGCTGGGTCCCCGCCTCTGGCCGCCTTTGCGCATGACGCTGTGGACGGTCTTGCTGGTCAAGCTGATTCTGCCTCCCGCCCTAAGCTCCCCCTGGGGCCTGCTGAGCTGGCAGGAACCCCCCGCTGCCGGCGTTTTCCAGCAATCTAAGGGAGGCGAAGCGGCCCGGGTGTTGCCGCCCAGCGGGGTCCATTCCGCCGTGGCGGCGGCCTGGGCCCGCTCAGAGCCCTCCACCCGGCGGTCCTCGGCTTGGCCGCAGTCCATCGGCCGTCTACTTTTTTGTGCTTGGGGGCTGGGAGCCCTCCTCGTGGCGGCCTTGCGGCTGCGCGCCTGGCGTGCAATGCGCCGTCTCTGCGGGGGCGGCGGGATGGACGCGGCACCTGAAGCGGTGATGCGCGAGGCTCGCAGGGCGGCGTTACGGATCGGTCTTGGCAAGTTGCCGCGGATCGTCCTCAACGACCGCATTCGTAGTCCTTTGGTGACTGGACTGATGCGTCCTTGCATCGTGATTCCCCGCCACTGGACGCAAGGCGACTCAAGCAGCTTGAGGATGGCCCTATTGCACGAGATGGCCCATGTGCGCCGCAAAGATCTGTGGTTGCGTGGGGCCGCCGCTGTGGTGGCCACCGTCTACTGGTTCCATCCGGCCGTGTACGTGATTCTCCGGCGCCTGGAAGCCCTCTCCGAGATCTGCTGCGACGGCACGGTGGTGAGGGCCGCGCCCCAGGAGGCTGACCGCTATCGCCAAACGCTTTTGCTGGCCGCCCGCGACTTGCTGGAGAGATCGTCGGCGCCTCCTTCCTGGCTTCATGCCGGATGGCAAGGCCGGTCCGCCCTGCTGCTGCAACGGCTGCGGGGCCTGGAACGGCTGCCCAAAGCGTCCTTTCAGGTGCAGCGGCTGGTGGCCGTCCTGCTGGCTTTGGTGATGTTGCTGACGGTAGTGCCGATGGGCGCCTCTTTGGATTCGGTTGGCACCCAGGCGGCTACGGCGCCGGTTCCTGAGGAGGCTCCGCCCGGCCCGCGGCCGACGGACTCTGAATCAGCCGATGAGCAGGCTTTCCAAGTACTGCGCCGGGCGGCTCGAGGAGAACGCCAGGGATGCCTTCGCCTGCGTTGGGCCGCCCAGTCGCTGATTGCCGCCCAAGAGGGCCATTCGATCCCATTAGAACCTTGATTGTCGACCCGTTTCCGGTCGGCCGATCGGTCGGCCCAAGAAAGGAGTATCCATGTTTTCATCACCGGTTATCACGTTTCTGCTTGCATCACTGATGGCGCTGGCTCTGGCCCCGTTCATGATGGCTCAGGGCGGCCACCAGAAAAAGTCCGATGAATATGCCTTCCAGCAGCCTACGGCCGAGGAAATGAAGGCCATGCAACAGCGTTGGGCCGAATCCATGAAACCCGGCAAGTACCATGCCTGGCTGGGTCAGTTGATTGGGCATTGGGACGTTGAGGCGCGCCTCTTTTATGGCTCGCAAGGAGAGCCGCAGAAGGGAAAGGGCAAGTCCGCCATCGAATGGAAAGTCGAGGACAAGTGGCTGAGTTGGGAGTACGATTATGAACTGGCGGGCAGCAAGACCAGGTCTTTCGGCATCCACGGCTACGACAACTTCAAGCAGAAATTCGTCAGCGTTACCTTCGACAATAACTCGACTGCTCTTTCCCGCTTTGAGGGAGTGCTGGACCAGAGCGGGACGGCCCTGCATCTGTGGGGCACGGTGGACGAGCCCATGACGGGCGAGCACGACAAGATGGCCGAGGGCGTGGTGCGGATCCTGGATGCGAACCGCTTCCTACTGGAGGTCCACGACTTGGCCATCGGCGACGACAGCAAGGTGTTGGAGTTCGAATTCACCCGGGCTAAGGAGTGACCTCCACGAGAATAGGCGCCGAGAGGGCGAAACTTCCCCAGGTGAGGCGCATGAAGCCGCGGTCCTTGGAGGGCTTCTCCAGCTCGAAGAGGACCGTCATTTTTTCCACCGGGGTTTGGGTCTTCTCGAACTCCAGGGGGACGGTGAAGAGTATGGGGATTTCTGCTGGACGGGTCCTCACGTCGTAGGAGTCGAGCAACTTGCGCCGCGCCTCCTCATGGTCGATGAATACCAGCTCCCACTGGGCGCCGTCCTGGGAGCGCCGGATGGCCAGGTAGTAGAGTCCGGGATCGATCTTGACGCCGCCCAGAGTCACCGGCAACTGGGTGTCGAAGATCGACCAGTAGTTGTCGCCCATGCGCCACATCTTGCCCTCTGTCATGGCATCGAACTTTTCCTCGTACTCGGCCTTCCAGAGCGGGCGTCCGTAGCTCACCACCACCTCGCCCAGGCCGGCGTTGACGTTGCGGAACCAGTAGCCGATGCGGGTGGAGGCCCGCTCTTCCACCACTTGCCCGTAAACGCCGTAAGCCTTGTCTTGAGAATGGTGAGCGGGAGAGGACGCCGCCGGCCCGGTCCCCGACAGCAAGGCCGCCACTAATACAGTCGATATCATCACGCTTTTTCTCCTCGAAACCTGTCATCCTGACGAACCTCCAGGCTACCATGCGTCTCCTTCGGGGCACAGAACCGCTTTGTCCCGCCGCCATGTAGCCAATCCTTGCCGCCCAAGCTGCAATCCAGGCGCATTTCGACCACGACTTTAGTCGGGGTTGGTGCGACTTTAGTCGCAACGGTTTTGCGCTGTTGGTCGGATTTACCTTCTCTGCCCCCTCACTCATCATGAAAGGCCACGGTTCAACTCGCTTAGAGTGCCCAAGCGGCGAAAAAGGCGTGTTGCGGTTGCCGAAGTAAAGCCACGCTTCGGTGCCTGAGGCGTCTGTTTCGCGGCCGCTAAGCGGTGTCCTCGGTCGTTTGGCGGCTTCAATTCGGCAGCGGGAACCTCCCGGTTTCCGGGCCCACCTGAGGAGGAGGTTCAAGATACATGCAAGATATTCGAAACCGTATTTCACGCTCTCGGCTCGTATGGCCGGCTTGGTGCGTTTTGCTGCTGAGCTGCCTGATGGCCGGCGGCCTGCTGGCCCAGACGAGCCCGGAAGAGGGACCGGTCGCTGAGTCGCCGGCTTGCGTGCGCAGCATCGGAGCCGATGTGATCGCGCTCGACCAGCCCTTCTTCTGGAACCGGCTGGGAGCCATGCAGCCCCAGGGCATGATGTACGCCCTGGCTCTGGACGTGTTCCCGTTTGGGGCCGACCAGTCCGTGGCGACCAACAGTTGCGCCCACGTATCCTGTCAGGAGGGCCAGGTTGAGTTGCGCAAGACCAAGCGCCCGCGTCCTCTGGTTCTGAGGATGAACGCGGGCGACTGCCTGACCATCCGCTTCCGCAACCTGCTGGATCCCCTGCGGCGCGATGACGAGCAAGTGGCCACCCGCGACGCCTCCATTCACGTCGTCGGTCTGCAGCCGGTCGTCAGCATCAAAGACGACGGCTCCAATGTTGGGGCCAACGGCGCGGCCGGAAACGGCGTCGTGCCTCCTGGAGGCAGCGCCTCCTACACGCTCTTCGCCGAGAAAGAAGGCCAGCATGTCTTCTACAGCAGCGGAGCCACCACGACCGGGGAAGGCGACGGCGGGCAGATGAACTCCGGACTCTTCGGGGCCGTCAATGTGGAGCCCCGGGGAACCAACTGGATCCGCAGCCAGGTCACCGCTCAAGACATGCGGATTGCGACGCAGGCACGCACGCCTCAGGGACAGCCCATCCTCGACTTTGGCAAGGTCTATCCCAATACTCATCCCCAGGCGGGACGACCCGTCTTTCAGATGCTGCGCAACAACAAGATCGTGCATTCCGATCTGACCGCCATCATCGAGGGACCCTTCGAGGCCGAGCCCAATCCGGTCTATCCCAACCGAGGACGCAGCTTCCGCGAGTTCACCATCATCTACCACGATGAGATCGGAGCCGTGCAGGCCTTCGACATCTTCGAGGACGCCATCTTCGAACACACGCTGCACAGCGTCCGCGATGCTTTCGCCATCAACTACGGCACCGGCGGCATCGGGGCCGAGATTCTGGCCAACCGCTTCGACGTGGGTCCCATGCGCGACTGCACGGGATGCAAGTACGAGGAGTTCTTCCTCAGTTCCTGGACGGTGGGCGATCCGGCCATGGTGGTCGACACTCCGGCCAATGCCTGCGTAGGCGACCCGGACTGCCGGGCCACTGAGGCCATGTATCCTTCCGACCCCTCCAACGTCTATCACGCTTATCTGCGTGATCACGTCAAGTTCCGCATCTTGCACGGAGGCTCCAAGGAACACCACATCCACCACCAACACACCCACCAGTGGCTCTATGCTCCCGACTCCGACAACTCGGCTTATCTCGACAGCCAGGCCATCGGCCCCGGCAACTCCTTCACCCTCGAGATGACCTACAACGGATCGGGCAACCGCAACGCGGCTGTTGGAGACTCGATCTTCCACTGCCACTTCTATCCCCACTTCGCTCAAGGCATGTGGGCTCTGTGGCGCGTCCACGACGTCTTCGAGGACGGTCGTCGACGCCTGCCCGACGGCGAGATCGAGCGGGGCACTCCCATTCCGGGAGTCGTGCCCATTCCGGGCCAGCCCATGGCGCCCGCCCCCGGAGCCAGGGTGGAAATCGCCCCCGATCCCCGTCTGCCCAACCGCGGAGGACAGGTCAAGATCAACGGCAAGTTCGTGCGCGACATCACGCCGGCCGACATCGCCAACATGGGCAATCCCGGATATCCCTTCTGGGTGCCCGGAGCCGCCGGTTCGCGCGCTCCCCATCCGCCTCTCGACACCATCGACGACGGCGGACTGCCCCGCCATATCCTTCTGGAAGGCGAAGCGCTGCACATCGAAACCCGCCTCGACTTCACCAAGGAACTGGAAGAGGTGCAAGCCCTGGAGATCCCCGAGAGCGGGCATCCGGTGGAAGAAGTCGCCATGCGCTTTCACGAGATACGGCGACATCCCACCTTTTTCACCGACGGCTCGCCGGCGGAGTTCATCGCCAACGGGCTGCCCCGCCAGCCGGGAGCGCCCTACGCCGAACCCTGCATGCTGGAATGCCGACCTGACGGCCCGCTGGCTGCATTTTGCGAAGAGGCCGGTTTGGAGAAGGGCGATGCCGTTCCCCAGATCGAACATTTCGACACCATCCAGCAGCAGAAGGTCCCCGGACCCCGCGAATACAAGGCGGCCGACATTCAGTTGGACGTCATCTACAACAAGGCCGGATGGCACTTTCCCCAACTGCGCATGATCTCGCTGTGGGGAGACGTTGTGGACACCTTCGCAGGCGACCGGCCGCCCGAGCCGCTCTTCTTCCGCGCCAACAGCGGAGACTGCATCAGCTACTACCTGACCAACCTGGTTCCCAACATCTATGAGTTGGACGATTTCCAGGTGCGCACCCCGACCGATATCCTGGGGCAGCACATCCACCTTGTGAAATTCGACGTGCTGGCCTCTGACGGGGCCGCCAACGGATGGAACTACGAGGACGGCAGCTTCAGTCCCGACGAGGTGCGCGAGCGCATCCGCGCCATCCGCGCCCACAACGGCTGCACCGGAGACGAGTTCGGCGGAGACCCGCGCGACGGCACTTTTCATTGCCCGGTGGCCGAGCCTCATCCCTTTTTCGATGAGAAACTCCAAGACCGTCGCTTCTGGGGAGCCCAAACCACCATTCAGCGCTGGTATGCCGACGACGTCCTCAATCTGCAGGGCGACGACCGCACGCTGCGCACCGTCTTCACGCACGACCACTTCGGTCCCTCGACCCACCAGCAGGCCGGACTTTACGCCGGACTGGTGGTTGAGCCCGAGACCTCGCAATGGCGCGACCCGGTGACCGGCGTCATCCTGGGCAGCCGTTTCGATGGAGGCCCCACTTCCTGGCGTGCCGACATCCTGGACGGCCCCGAGGGCCGCGACAGCTACCGCGAATTCCTTCTCGAATTCGCTGATTTCGGACTGGCTTACTACGACAACAGCCACGCCAACCTCGATCAAGGCCAAGGCCCCACCTTCCAGAACGAGTGGGCCGGACTGCCCGACGGGCAACAGCCCGGCAATTGCAACGGCATCGGCGTTCCCGGACTGGGATTCGACTGCTTCGAAGAAGCCGTCAACCCGCCTGGCAAGAAGGAAGTCGGACTACCCTTCCTGCTGGCCAAAGTGGAAAACTGCCCTGTCACCGAAGAAGGCTTGGCAGAGCTCGAGGAACAGGGCTTGGCTCCGCCTGAGCCGCCCTGCCCTGAAGGGGTTTCGGCCGATGAGCCGGGCACCATGGTGGTCAACTACCGCAACGAGCCTCTGGCTCTGAGGACGCGCGATCCGGCCAACAACCAGCAGGCTGCTGGAGACGCCGGCGATCTGGCCCTGGCCTTTTCCTCACGCGTCACCCGGGCCGACGCCCGCCTCAACGTCCAGCCCAACTTCTATCCTCCCTTGACGGGCGGAGTGCGGCCGCGTGACCCGTTCACGCCTCTGATGCAGGTGCTGGAGGCCGACCGGGTCCAGATCAGGACCCTGGTAGGCGCCCATGAGGAAGGGCACAACTTCAGCGTCAACGGCATCAAGTGGCTCTTCGAACCGTCCTGGACCGACTCGGGCTATCGGAATTCCCAGATGATGGGTATCTCCGAGCACTTCGAGATGATCGTTCCCCAACTGGTCAAGAACCCCTTGCAGGCTCACGCCGACCACCTGTGGGCCGCCGGTTCGTCCACCGACGACCTGTGGAACGGGCTGTGGGGGCTGATCCGCGTCTCGCGCGGACAGAATTCCGACATTCTGCCCTTGCCCAACAACCCGGCGGGACGCAAGGAAGTCGCCGAGGGCGAACAAGGACGCTTCAACGGCGTCTGCCCCAAGACGGCTCCCGAACGCAAATTCCACGTGGTGGCGGCGCTGGCCCGGGACATCCTGGGCGGACCGCTGGTCTACAACAAGCGTCCCGGCAACCAGAACTGGGGTCCACTGCGAGATCCGACAGCCATCATGTACGTGAGGGCTTCCGATCTGGACGCCAGCGGCAAGCTGCGCTCGCATCTCGAGCCTGAGCCGCTCATCCTGCGCGCCAGGGCCGGAGAATGCATCCTGGTGGAGTTGGAAAACCGTCTGCCCGACAATCCGCCTGACCGCGACGGATTCTTCACCCTGCCCATGCTCATCGAAAAATTCAATGCCAACCAGCTCAGGCCCTCCAACAAGGTCGGCCTGCATCCTCAGTTGGTCTTCTACGATGTCAGCCGCGACGACGGCAACAACGTGGGCATCAACCAGATCCAGACCGCCAATCCGGGTCAAACGGTCAAGTATCGCTGGTATGCCGGCGACATCTTCATCCGGGACAACGGCACGGTTGACAACCCGCCCATCGAGTTCGGCGCCGTCAACCTCATCGCGGCCGACCGCATCAAGCAGTCTCACAAGGGCGCCATCGGCGCACTGCTGATCGAGCCCGAAGACGCCAATTGGCGCGAGGACGCTGATCTGGCCAACTGCGGCCAGCCCAACCGTCCCCGCTGCTCGCGTGCCGCGGCTACGGTGAGAAGGCCGGATGGAGGACTCTTCCGCGAGTTCACCGTGCTCTACCAGAGCGACGTCAACCTGCGCTGCAACGGCTGCGGCAACGCCGCCGACGGCGACGCCAACGCCGTGCCCAACCTGGCCGGGTCGGAGGATCCCGAAGACTCCGCCCAGAAGGCCTTCAACTACCGCACCGAACCCATGTGGTTCCGCTTCGGGTTCAGGCCCGATGCTCCCCTGACCGAAACGCGCGAGCTGGTCATCACCGACATCCTCACCAACGGACAGGTGGGCGCCGATCCCGAAACGCCTCTCTTCTACGCCAGGGCCGGAGACGATGTCCGTTTCCGCGTCCTCAAGCCGGGAGGCAACCAGCGCAACCACGTCTTCCAGGTGCACGGCCATATCTGGCAGCAGGAGCCCTATATCAACGATTCCACCGAATTGGGCTTCAATGCCTTCTCTCTCTGGGAAGGCGCCAAGATGGGTCACGGACCGACCAACCACTTCGATGCTCTTCTCATCAACGGAGCAGGAGGCAAGTTCGGGGTTCAGGGGGATTTCCTCTACCGCGACCAGCCTTCCTTTCTCTTCGACGGAGGGCTCTGGGGCCTGATGCGTGTCGTCGGACCCAGGACCGCCGCTACCTCTGAGGAAGACTTCTAAGGGAAAGGCGTCCGCAAAAGACGAGCCGGCGGATCCCCCAAACGGGTCCGCCGGCTCTCTTCGTTCCACTTCATCGCCTTTGACGGCGTCTTGTTTTTCTCAACAAGGATGGATATGAGAGTACTTTTCTTAACCTTGTCGCTCTTGTTCAACTTAACCCTGGCGGGACAGTCCCAGCAGGCCTCTGGCCTAGAAGCTGCCCAAGAGCAGCCCGCGCCTGAGGAGCGGACTTATTCCTACCGCGGAGCCTTCGAGGAGGAGGGCATCCGGGTCGAGTTCCGGATGGAGCCGGCTGAGGGCGACCGCGACCCGCACCAGCCGCTGCGCGAGGGCGACATCGTCGACGTCAGCTTCAACATCCGCGATACCAACAGCGGAATGCCGCTGGGCGGCGTCTTTCCGGCCGCCTGGATGGACCGGGTGCCCGAGAACAACCCGCAAGAGGAAAGCTGCACCGACCGGGTGGCGGCCTTTCTGGGAGGCAGCCTCTATTCCCGGGCCGAAGTCGACCTCAACGTCTACCACGTGCTGGCCCTCAACAGCGATGCCAGCATCTCCATCGTCGATCCCCTCTTCGGGTTCGGCACCACCAAACTGCTCGACATGGTGCAGTTGGAGAGCCCCGGCGAAGACTGGGCGGTCGATACTCCCAACCGGGTCCTCTACGTGGCCATGCCCGAAGCCGGCAAGGTGGCTGTCGTCGATCTGGCTACCTGGGACGTCGCCACCAACCTGAGGGCCTGGCAGGGTGTCACCAGAGTGGACCTGCAACCCGACGGACGCTATGTGTGGGCGGCTTACAACGGGTCCGAAGGGGATATGGACAAGTCGGGCGTGGTGGTCTACGATACCTCCACCCGGGAGCGCGCTGCTCTCTTCGACCTGCCTTCCAGCGCCCACGAGATCGCCTTTACCGCCGATTCGGCCTATGCCTTTCTATCCAACCGCGATCAGGGCTCAATTACAGTCATCGACATCCGCGAGTTGACGGTAAAAGACACCCTTGAGGTGGGCGAGGCCGTGGTTTCGATGGCCTACTCCGAGGCCGCCGGAGCGCTCTACGCCCTGGATCCCAGCGGTTCGGTGGCGGTCATCGACGGTCAAAACCACCAGCTCCGCACCCGCATCACCGTCCAGCCGGGAGCCACTCAAATCCGCTTCAGCAGCCGCCCCTCGCTGGCCTTCGTGGTCAATCCCGAGCACGACCTGGTCAATATTATCGACGCCTCGCGAGACCGGGTCATCCAAACCGGCACCACCGAGGAGGCGCCCGACCAAGTGGCCTTCACCAACGAACTGGCCTACATCCGTCACCGCGACAGCGAGTTGATCCTCATGGTTCCCCTCAAGGAACTGGGCCAAGAAGGAGCTCCGGTCCCCGTGATCGATTTTCCGGGCGGACGCTCTCCCCTGGGCAAGATCATGCCCTCGGGCGGCGACAGCATCGTGCAGGCCCCGGGAGCCACGGCCGTGCTGGTGGCCAACGCCGCCGACACCGCCATCTACTACTACCGGGAGGGAATGGCGGCGCCCATGGGGCACTTTCAGAACTACGGGCGTCAGCCCCGGGCCGTGCTGGCTATCGACCGCTCGCTGGCTGAAAGCGAGCCGGGAGTCTATACCACTTCCGCCACCTTGCGTCGCCCGGGGGAGTACGAGCTGGCTTTCTTCCTGGATTCGCCCCGCACGGTTCACTGCTTTTCGGTAGAGGTGGCGCCCAATCCGGTCCTGGAAGCCAAGCGGCGGGCTGAAAACGACGTCATGGTGGAACCGCTGGTAGTGCAGATGTCGGCCCAGCCTGGAGAAGAGAAGTCTCTGCGCTTCCGCCTGCGCAGCGCCCTTACCGGGCAGGTCATCGAGGGAGCGGACGACGTGCGTATCCTCACCTTCCGCGCTCCCGGCGTGGAACAGAGGCGCTCCTGGGCCGAGGAATCCTCGCCGGGGCTCTACCAGGCCACCCTGACTCCCAGCCAAGCCGGCGTCTACTATGCCTTCGCCTCCAGCCAAAGCTTGGGTCTCGCCTTTAACAAGTCTCCCTTCGCCATCATCCGCGTCCAATCTGCGCCCGCCAAAGCGCAAGGAGATCAAAAATGAAACTCCCTACCCTTCCTCTCTTCCTGCTCACTCTGTCGCTAGCCGCTCCGCCCCTGCGGGGCCAGAGTCATTCTCACCACGCCGGGGACAGCGGGACCGATCCTCAATGCCATGATGCCTCAGCACACCAGGCCATGGGGGAAACGGAGCAGGACAGTCAGCCCGTTTTCCGCGACGTGGAACTTCTCGATCAGCGCGGCCGCCGGATTCATTTCTTCACCGACTTGGTCAAGGGACGCACGGTCGTGGTGCAGTCCATGTTCACCACCTGCACCACCATATGCCCTCCCATGGGAGCCAATTTCGCCAAACTGCAAAAGAAGTTGGGCCGCGGCAGCGACGTGCATCTCATCTCGGTCAGCATCGATCCGGGCGTGGATACTCCCCAGCGGCTCAAGGCCTGGCAAGCCCGCTTTGGAGGAAACGACGCCAATTGGACCCTGGTGACGGGCTCCAAGCGCAAGGTCGACTCGCTGCTCAAGAGCCTGGGTCTCTTCTCGCCCGACAAGGTGGACCACTCGCCCACTGTCCTGCTTGGCAGCGAGCCCGCCAATCATTGGACCCGCACCAACGGCTTGGCCAATCCTGATAAACTGCTGCAAATCCTGGATGAGATAAGAGAACCATCGCACACCCGCTGAGGCAAGATGTCGACAATCAACCCCAACAGGACTCAGGTGTTTTTCAAAGTAACGGCGCTCCTAGTGCTGGCTCTGCTGGCGACGGCGCCTTGGGTGAGGGCACAGGAGGCGGCGCGGGAATACTTCACCGACACCGTGCTGGTTGATCAGGAAGGCCGGGAGCAGCGCTTCTTCAGCGATCTGCTGGCGGGCAAGGTGGTGGTCATCGACACCATCTTCACCCGCTGCACCGGGGTCTGCCCCGTGCTCAGCCGCAACATGGAGAAGATTCAGGAGCACCTGGGAGACAGGGTGGGCCGCGACGTCCACCTGATTTCCATTTCCGTCGATCCCCTCTACGACACTCCCCAGCGCCTCAAGGAGTTCGCCCGGCGCTACCACGCGCAACACGGATGGTATTTCCTGACCGGCCAGCCCCAAGACGTCAACTTCATTCTCGAGCGTCTGGGACAAAAGGTTCCCTCCAAGGAAAACCACAAGTCGCTGATGCTGGTCGGCAATGTTCCGGCCGAATACTGGAAGAAGGCGCTGGGACTGGCGTCGCCTCAGGAATTGATCGAGATCGTCGACAGCGTTCTGCAAGACCAGGGGAAGAGCGCATCCCCCTAACCCGGGTCTGCTCCCCTACTGCCTGGCCCCGGCCCGACCTCATTCGACGGCAGTCAATTGGCGCGACTTGAGGACGGCCTGCAGGCGGTTGTCGACTTCCAGCTTGCGGTAGATGTTGGTCAAGTGGCCCTTGACCGTTTTCTGGGAGATGTGCAGCCTCTCGGCAATGGATGAATTGGTCAGACCCAGACGCAGCAGACCGATGAGTTCCTGCTCCCGCCGGGTGAGGGGATTGTCCTCCTGCCGCTTGTCCTCGGGTCGGCGCACGCACAGCGACAGGACGCGCCGCGAAGCCCACACTTCGCCGTCGATGACGAAGTCGACGGCCCGCTCTAATTGTTCGAGGTCGTGTGCGTCCCTCTCGTCGAAGACGCCGCCCGCGCCCTGGTTGATCCACTCCGCTTGAGTCTCTTGTGAGGCGTCCCGGGCCACGATCAAAATGCGGGCGAAAGGAAACAGAGCCCTCAAACTCTTGACCGCGACTTGAGTTTCGTCGCGGCAGATGAGGATCACCAGGGTCGGTTGGCCGTTGTCCAGAGAGGCGATGTCGGTGGGCGAATCGAAGCGGCGAAAATTGGCCAGAAACTTGGGACGGCCCAGGATTTTGACTTGAGAAAGATAAAGGCGGACAGCTTCTCCAGAGATCTGATAACGGGATAGAATCAGCACCTCATGAGGCTGCTGCATAGAATGATCCCCCCTTCATTCAGCAGGCGAACTCTGCGCATCAGAGGTATTTAAAAACCAACTTCCCAATGGTGTGCGGCGATTGTTATACGCAAGCGAGATGCCAAGGGCTGACTCGGCGACTTCGACCCCCCGTTCCTCAAGCATTTTGTTCAAACCAAAGATCAGCTAAAAAATACTTCAGCCAACACTAAAATTGGGCTATATGACTCAGTGCTGAGTTATATAGCCTAATCCAGGGGAAAATGCCCCAGCCTTATTGAGGCTGGAGGAGTCTTGATTCAGCAGAATACTTTGCGCCACTGGTATGAAGAGGAATCCTTATAACTATTCTTCCACTTATGTTTGCCGTCTTCTGTATACTGTCCTTTTGTGTTAGCCAACCGCCGTCAGCCATAATCTGATGGTATTTCCATGAGAAACAGGGTTTTTGATCTAAGACGTCAGTGGCTGCCGGCAGAGGCGGGAGGAGCATTTTTCGCTGCCAATTCCGCCGCATAATTCATCAGAGCGGCCATTTAGCCTATTAAGTATTTGGCTGCTCTTGCCGATAGAAGTTGTAGCGAGCGACCTCGTGCCGCCGAGGGCAATTGAGCCTTCACCGCGGTCGCTGAAACTTGACCCGTGTGTGAACTTGTTGGCCACCTGGTGGCCCTGGACAGGTGTGGATGAGCATCTTCAAGGTCAAAAGTCAAAGCAAGGGCGAGGTGGACCGCCTGCAGCAGCGCGTCCGCGAACTGGAGGAAGAGCGGCGGCGCTGGAAGGAACAGGAGCGGATCCACGACTCCGTGCTCGAGCATTCCCTGGACGGCGTAGCCATCATCTCTTCAGATCACTGCTACAGCTACATGAACGGTCCTTACGCCCGCATCTTCGGCTTTTCCTCGCCCCAGGACCTGAACGGGCGTGATTGGCGCCGTTTCTACAGCGCTTCAGAGAGGGATCGCTTCCAGAGCGAGATCCTGCCGGCCCTGAGGCAGAAGGGAGAGTGGAGGGGCGAGGTGCGCGGGCGCCGGCGCAACGGCGAACCCTTTGACCAGTTCTTGGCCTTGACGGCGCTGGAAGGCACCGGATATGTGTGCGTCTGCCGCGACATCTCGGCTCAAAAGCGGGTGCAGAAGGAAGTGGCCCAGCGCAGCGCTTACCTGGAAGCCCTGATCGAGAACTCGCCTCTGGGCATCGTAGTGCTCGACGACCGGGGACGCATCGAACTGTGCAACCCCGCTTTCGAACGGATCTTCCTCTACAAGCGCAAGAATATTCTGGGCCTCAAGCTGGACGAACTCATCGCTCCCCGCAAGGAAAAGAAGGAGGCTCACAACTACACCGCTCGGGCCATCGCGGGGGAATCGCTGATCCGCTTCAGCGCCAAGCGATGCCGCAAAGACGGCACCTGGATCGACGTCGAAGTGCATGGCGTACGGCTCGAGGTGGACGGCATCCCCATGGGGGTGTACGCGCTTTATCAGGATGTGTCGGAGCGCAAGAGAGCGGAGGCGGAACTGCAGCAGGCCAAGGAATTGGCCGAAGCGGCCAACCAGGCCAAGAGCGAGTTTCTGGCCAACATCTCGCATGAGATCCGTACCCCTCTCAACGCCATCATCGGCATGACCGAGCTGGCCATGGGCAGCGAAGACGAGGGGGAACGGCGCGATTGCCTGGAGGCCGTTTCGCTTTCGGCCGACACCCTTCTGGAACTGATCAACGACATTCTCGACTTTTCCAAGATCGAAGCCCGCAAGCTGCGGCTCGAGACCATCAGCTTCGATCTCAGGGCCTGGCTGCGCGAACTGGTCAAGGTGTGGGCGCCGCAGTGCCGGGAAAAAGGCGTCGACTTCAGTCAAGACTTCGATGCCGATCTTCCCGACGAGGTGGTCGGCGACCCCACTCGGATGCGCCAGGTGCTCTCCAACCTGTTGTCCAACGCGGTCAAGTTCACCGAGGAAGGCGGAGTCACTTTGGCAGTCCGGCTGGAGGGCCGGGACACCGATCAACGGCTGGTCTTCGAAGTCGGCGATACCGGCATCGGGGTCAGCGAAGAGGCCAAGGAACGTATCTTCGAGGCCTTCACCCAGGGCGACGGCTCCACCACCCGGCGCTTCGGCGGTACCGGCTTGGGACTGGCCATATGCGTTCAATTGGTGCACTTGATGGACGGTCGGCTCGACTTGCAGAGCCGCCTGGGAGAAGGCAGCGTCTTCAGCTTCGAGCTTCCGCTCAAGCAGGGCGCGCAGGAAGACCTGCAAAGAGGACTGGGGAAAAGCAAGATCAGTCCCCAGGGCGAGGTTGAAATCGACGACGGCCAAAGCCTGCGCATTCTGCTGGCCGAAGACAACCGGGTCAACCAGAAGTTAGCGGTGCGCTTGCTGGAGAAGCGCGGCCATCAGGTTTCGGTGGCCGACAACGGCGTCGAGGCCCTGCGCCTCTTCGACCACGACAAGTTCGACCTCATCCTGATGGATCTGCAGATGCCCGAGATGGGCGGATACGAAACCACCGAGCGCATACGCAGTATGGAGAACGGCAATGGCCGCCACATCCCCATCGTGGCCCTGACGGCTCATGCCATGCGCGAAGACCGCGAGCGCTGTTTCCAGGCTGGGATGGACGCTTATATCTGCAAGCCCTTCAAATCGGGCGATCTGGCCGAGGTCCTGCGCGGTTTGACCCGTTCCCGCCAGCCGGTCTGAAGCAGCAGCCGGCCGCCTTAGAAGCGATCTCCGCCCGTGCTATTCGGGCACCGCTTTGCGCAAGAGGATGTGGTAACCGAAGGCCGTCTCAACGGCTTGCGGGTAGATCTCGCCCGGTTGCAGTTGGCCCAGGGCCTCATCGAACTCGCTCACCATCTTGCCTTTGAACCAGACCCCGAGATCGCCGCCATTGGGTCCTGAAGGGCCGTCGGAATTCTGCTTGGCCAGTTCGGCGAAGAGGGAGGGGTTTTGCTGCACCTGGGCCAGGATGTCGTTGGCTTTCTGCAGCGCTTCTTCCTTGCTGCGTGTGGCCTGCGAGCGCATCGCTCCCTGGTAGGCGATGAGGATGTGGGCTCCGGCCCGCTGTTCCAGGCGGGTGCGGCGCACGAAGGCATATCCGAAAGGCATCTCCAGCGGACCCGCGACTTGGCCCACCTCCAGGCCGGTCACGGCCTGCAAGATCTCGGGAGGAGCCGGATCGTTCTTGGTGAGGACCCCCATAAAGATGGGTTGGTCGCCGCCGTCGCTGTGTTCTTTGACCATATCGGCAAAGTTCTGGCCATTGATCGTGCTCTTGATCTCCTGGCACAAGGCCTGCGCTTCCTGCTGGCTGCGGCTGGCCGTTGCGGGGGCGCGCGGAGCACCTTTGTAGCCGATCACCAGCCCTTCCATCCCGAAGTGCTCAACCGCCAGGGAGTCGCGGCGGATGACGTGGTAGCCGAAGCCGGTTTCCACCGGCTCGGAAGTGATCTCGCCTACTTCCAGCAACTCGATGGCGGCGTCGAATTCGGGCACCATGCGCCCTTTGGTCCAGGCGCCCAGGCTGCCCGCTTGGGCGGCCGAGGGGCCGTCCGACTCGTTGCGGGCCGTTTCTTCGAACTTCGAGGGGTCGGATTTGAGCAGGTCGATCAGTTGGCGCGCCTTGGCCTCGGCTTCCTCCTTGCTGCGCGTGATCTGCTCTCCAGCCCGCTGGGCGCCTTTGTAAGCCACCAGGATGTGAGAGCCGGCGAAGTCGGCGTTGGGGTCGGCTTTGAAAAACTGGTCGTTTCGTTCCTGCTGCATGGCCTCCTGCGAGCTGACGTTTTGGCATCCGGCAGCAAAGCACAGCAGCAACATGAGAAAAGCGGAAGGCAATTTATTGTTCACCGGGTGGGTCCTTTCAAAATGGCGGTTCCTCTTCATTGTCCATTTTGGGGCCCGAGGATTCAAGGCGCGGGTTCGAAGCAGCGACTCGGCGGGTTGGTGAAGCGGCCGGTCCGTCCTGGCGGGCACTGTAAGGGGCCTGTAAACAGGTGTGAACAGAAAGCGTGAGAGAATGTTGACGGAATCCGCCTTCTTTCGTTTTAGTGGCGAGGACGCGAAATTGTGAGAGTTCGCTTGAACCATGAGCGGTTGGCCGAGATGCTGGCCGAAAGCCGCATGAGCCAGAATCGCTGGGCTATACGCATCGGCGTCAGCCGCTCCTTTCTCTCCATGCTGGTCAACGGCCAGCGGCCTTATCCAGGCGTGGAGACGCGGCGCAAGCTGCTGCGGGCCCTGGACGTGCCTTTCGAGGAGCTTTTTCGAATCGAGGCTCCAGCTCGGGGTTGGGAAAAGAGGCGGCCGGCCCTGTGGGCGGCCAGGACGAAGAGGAAGAGGTGGAATATGAGACTGTTGGCACAAGATCTGCGCTTTGCCATGCGCATCCTGGGACGCCGTCCCGCCTTCGCCGCGCTGGCGGTTTTGACCCTGACGCTGGGGATCGCCGCCTCCACCACCATCTTCTGCATGGTCAACGGGGTGTTGCTGCGTCCTTTGCCCTACCCTGAACCTCATCGGCTGCTCTTTCTGACCGAGACCCTCTTCAGCCGCAATGTGCGCATCACGGCCGTGTCCTATCCCAACTTTAAGGACTGGCAGCGAAGCAGCCAGACGCTGCAATCGATGGCCGCCTGGGACTCCGACGATTTCGCCGTCATCGATTCCGAGGGGCGGCCCCATTCCATCGAGGGCATGCAGGCCAGCGGCGACTTCTTCAAGGTGCTGGGCGTTCCCGCTCTGGAAGGCCGCACGTTCGGGCCCCAGGATGACCTTCCCGGCGCTCCTCCCACGGTCGTCATCAGTCACCACCTGTGGCAGCAGATGTTCGGCGGCGATGCCGACATCGTGGGCCGCTCCATCCGCATCGACGGTGAGGAAACGGCGGTCCTGGGCGTGATGCCGAGAGGGTTTCGCTTCAGCGTGCAGCATGATCTGTGGGTGCCTTTAAGGCGCGCCGAGACGGAGGAGGACCGCCCCAACCGCTTTCTCGAGGTCATCGCCCGCATGGCCCCGGGCGTGAGTCTGCAAGAAGTCCGGGCCGAGATGAACGGCATCTCCCGTCGGCTGGCGGAGCGTGCTCCTTCGGCCAACGCCGATGTCCAAGTCCAGGTCTTGCCGCTGCGCCAGGAAAACGTCCAGGAAGACGACGAACTGCTGCTGACGGTGTTGCTGGGAGTGGTGCTGCTGGTCTTGCTCATCGCCTGCGCCAACGTCACCAATTTGGCTTTGGCCCGCGTCGACGGAAGGCGCCGCGAACTGGCCGTGCGGGGAGCGCTGGGCGCCGGACGAGGACGGTTGATCTCTCAGCTCCTCTCTGAAGCGGCCTTTCTCTCCTTGCTGGCGGGATTGTTGGCGCTTCCTCTGGCCTGGCTGGCCAAGAACGCCATCCAGGCCGGAATCGCCGGCGTCGACCAACTGCCCGTCTGGATGGTCTTCGACTTTGACGCCAACGTCCTGCTGTTTGCCCTGGCGATCTCGCTTTTGAGCGGAATCCTTTTCGGTCTGGTGCCGGCCTTGCGCTTTTCCCGGGTGGACGGCGGCGATGCCCTGCGCGAATCGTCGCGCACGGTCGGCTGGCGGCGTGGACGGCTGCTGGGACAGGGACTGGTGGCGGCCGAGGTGGCCCTGTGCATGACGCTGGTTGTGGGCGCCGCCCTGCTCATGCAGGGTTATCTGCACAAGCTCACCATGGATCTGGGATTCGCCCGCGAGGGGCTGCTGACTCTCGACCTCATCCTGCCGCAAGCCGACTATCCCGAGGAAGCCCAGCGCCGCGAGTTCGTCCGCCAACTGGTGGAGCGGGCCCGCTCCTTGCCGGGCGTGGAAGGCGTTTCAGGCATGTCCTTCAAACCCCTGCTCAATTTCAGCGGCGTCTACTTTCACGCTCAAGGCCATCCCGTGCCCGAAGGCGAGATGCCTTCGGTGGCGGTCTTCGTCCGCGCCCTGCCCGACTACTTCGAGACTCTGGGAACAGAGTTGCTGAGAGGACGCTCCCTGCAGGAGGCGGACGGCCCTGATTCGCGGCGCGTGGCGGTCGTCAACCGCAAGCTGGCCGAGACCTTCTGGCCCGGCGAGGACGCGGTCGGACGCCAGGCTTTTCTGGGGATGACGCCTAACCAAGAGGACTGGGTGACCATCGTGGGCGTGGCTGAGGACGCCAAGATCGACGGCCTCAAGGGCGAAACGATGGCGGCCATCTATGTCCCCTGGTACCAGTCCAGCAGCAGCCGGCTGGTCCTGACGATCAAGTCCGAGGATGCCGATTCGGGCCTTTTGGCCCAGTCGTTGCGCCGGGCCGTGTGGGAAATCGATCCCAATCAACCCGTGCTGAGCGTGCAGACCATGGGCGACATCATCCGCAGCGACGAGTGGGAATACACTCTCTTCGGCCTGCTCTTCGCCGTATTCGCCGGGCTGGCCATGGTGCTGGCTCTGGTGGGACTGTACGGCGTCGTGGCCTACTCGGTGTCGCAGCGCCGTTCTGAGATCGGCATCCGCATGGCGCTGGGGGCCCGCGGGACCGACGTCCGCCGCATGATGTTGCGGGCCGGTATGGCTCCCGCGTTCCTGGGAATGGCCGTGGGTCTGCTGGGCGCTCTGGGCCTTTCCCAATTGCTGACCGGATTCCTGCTGGGCGTCAGCGCCACCGATCCGCTCACTTTCGCGATGACCGCGGCGGCCCTGCTGGCGGTGGCGGCGGCGGCCGCTTACCTGCCCGCCCGCCGGGCCACCCGGGTGGATCCTCTGCAGACCCTGCGCTCCGAGTGAAAGCGGCCTCAGGCTCTATTCGCTTCGCAGCGCTTCGGCGGGCTGGACGGCGGCGGCCCGCCTGGCCGGCAGCAGTCCAGCGGCCAGGGAGACGGCGATCAGCAGCAGGGTCACCGCCACCAGCGTGGGAGGATCGTTGGGCTGCAACTGAAAGAGCAGGCTCTCCAGCACCTGGCTGGCCGCCAGCACCGCCGGAATTCCCAAGACGACCGCCACGGCGGCCAGCCACAGGGTTTCGCGCAAGATCATCCAGAGGATGCGGGGACGGGCAGCCCCCAGGGCCATGCGGATGCCGATCTCACGGCGGCGGTTGACCACACCGTAGGAGACGACGCCATAGAGGCCCAATCCGGCCAGAAAGAATCCCAGCGCCGCGAAGACCGCGGCCATGCGCGCCACCAGGCTCTCGCGGCTGATGCTCCTGGCCACCAGGCTCTCCAAGGGGTCGATGGACACCAGAAGCGGGTTGCCCGGCAGTTCCATGACGGCGCCGCGAATGGCCTGCACGGCCGCACCGGAGGGGCCTTCGATGCGGACTTGGGCCGAGTAGACGCTGAACTGCCATTGCGGCTGGGCCAGCAGCAGCATCGGTTCCGTCTCGGCCCGCAGGTCGTTCCACAGCGAGTCGCGGGTCACCCCCACGATCTGCAGCTCGTCTTCGTCCATGCGCAGTCTCACACCGAGGGCGGAGCCTCCCCGCAGGAACTCGCGCTGAAAGGCCTCGTTGACCAGAGCCACCTTAGGGGTTCCCTCGCGGTCTGAGGGCGTGAACGCGCGTCCTGCCGCCAGGTCGATGCCCAGGGTCTCCACGTAGCCCGGCGTCACGACGTTGATCTGCACTCTGGCCTCGTTGTCGCCCTCCTGCGAGGTGTAGTCCGGAACCTCCACCGCGGTGAACATGATTCCGCGGTCGAAGGGGGTCATCCAGGAGGCGCCGGCTGAACGCACCTGGGGCAGCGTCTGCAGGCGGTCGACCAGTTGCCGGGCCGCTTCGGCTCTTCCTTGCGGGGGCACGTCGAAACCCAAGGTGGCGACCATGACTTGGGAGCTCTGGAACCCCGTGTCCACGCGGGTCAAATCGATCAGCGTGCGCAGCATGAGGCCCGCCCCGGCCAACATCACCAGTGAAAGCGCCAGTTGCAGGGCCACCAGCGCCTTGTTGAGCCGCTGACGCTTGCGTCCGCCGCTGGAGCGCGCGGCGGCCTGCAAGGCCCCGGCAAGATCGAAACGGCTGACCTGCAGAGCGGGCAGAAGCCCGAAGAGCAGGCCGGTGAGCAAAGAAACCAGCGCCGAGAAGCCCAGCACCCGCAGATTGGGTGAGATGGGCACCTCTACGCTGGCATTGCTGAGGCTGATCATGTTCATCAGCAGCGGGCAGGAGGCCCAAGCCAGAAGGCAGCCCAGCGCTCCTCCCGCCAGGGCCAACAAGGAGGCCTCGCCGAGGAGCTGGCTCATCAGCCTCCGGCGGCCCGCCCCCAGGGCCAGGCGGGTGGTCATTTCGCGTTGGCGCCGGGCCGCTCTGGCCAGCATCAGGTTAGCCACGTTGAAGCAGGCGATGAGCAGCAGCAGAAGGCTCACGGCGGAGGTGATGAGCAAAGGGCGCTGGTACTGCCTGCGCAGCGAAGTAAAACCGCCGGCCGCGCTCTCCACCTCGATTCGCGAGCGTGAAAAGTCGACTTCATGTTCCGCTTCGCCCTGCAGTCCGGCCTGACGCTCCTCCTGGCGCAGTTGGCGGTAGAGGGCCGTCAGGGCCTGCTCGGCCTGTTCCAGGCTGGTGCCTTGGGCCAGGCGTCCCATGAGAGAGAAGAAGACCAGTGTGCGGGCCCTCTGGTAGCGGGCGGGTACGTACTGCTCCAGCGGCAACCAGATCTCGGTGCGTCGTCCGGGCGAGGTTCCCGTGAAGTCCTTGGGCGCCACCCCCACGATCTCGAATGGCAGTCCGTCCACCTCGATGAGCCGTCCCACCGCCGAATCCGCCGAACCGAACTGCCTCTGCCAGAATGAATGGGCAATGACGGCCGAGCCGACGGGTCGATCAACGGCCTCTCCCTCTTCATCGCCGTCTGCACGGGTGAAGCTCTCCTCGTCGCGGCGGGTGAAGAAGCGCCCCCGCTGGGGACGCAGCCCCAACACCTGAAAGTAGTCTCCCGTCACTCCCTCGGTCTTGACTCCCGGCAGGCGCTCCCCGTCCAGGGCGGCCCGCTCCAAGTCTGGACCGGTGGCCGCGAAAAGGCCTTCCAGGACGCTCTGGCGTTGGCGCATCTCTTCGAAGACGGGATAGGAAATGAGGGCGAAGCCGCCCGGTTGCTGGGGAGAGAGGGTGATCAGCCGGAAGGGATCACGGACCTCCATGGTTTGCAGCAAGACGGCGTCGGTGACGGTGAAAACGGCAGTGTTGGCGCCGATTCCCAGTGCCAGAGTGATGATGACGATGACCGCAAACCTGGGATTGCGGCCGATCATGCGCAGGGCGTATTTGAAGTTGGACATGGTGTTCCCCCGCCGGTGCTGACGGCTCCCTGTTCCGCGGTTTAGACGCGGCCGGACCACCTTTTGGTTGGCAATCCTTCATTTCCAAGGGTACACGGGAAGGCCTCGACAACCTAGTGCTGCCGGTCATAAATTTTGAGCCGGGAACCTCCGTTTCTTGTCCCTGCCAGGGACAGATTCGCCAGCCCAGCGACTGTGTTGGAAGTCAAGTCCGGGCTCGCCGAAGGCGAGCGATTCGCCAGCCCAGGGTCAGCCGCGGCGAGCGCCGGCGAGACGGCGGCGCCACCCTGGGTTTCAGACGGCAAAGGTCTGAACGCTGAAAGCGTGGGATAACGCCACAGGGTGGCTCAAAACTTCTGACGCACCGCACTAGAGATGGCGCCAGGACGCCAGTTGTTGCATGAGCGGGTCGACCTGGGGGGTCAAGTCGAGGCGGTAACGGCCTCCGCTGGGAGTCTTGACCGAGATCCACAGGTCTTCCGGAATCTGCCGCAACATCTCCTCAAGCTGGCCGCTCAGCTCCCTGGCCGGCTGATAGTCGCTCTTTTTGCGCGCTTTCCTGGCCGTGTGGATGGCCTGCTTGACGTTGTGGCGGAAGGCCTTCCAGTGACGCTCGAAGTAGCGCTCCTCCACTTCGCCAGGCTCGGCCCGCACCCAGACGGGGTGATTCTCGTATCCGGTCTGCTTGTCGATGCCCGTCACCGATCCGTCTGCGTTGAGCTCGTAGACGAAGCTGGTGACCAGCAACTGCCGGCGCTGGTAGTACTTGTCCATTTCTTCCAGGACGCGCTCGTACTGGTCGAGCAGGCGCTGGGCGGTCAGCCAGGCCTGGGAGAAGTGTTCTCCGCGCCGCTCCAATTCCAGGGTTCTCTCCAGCGCTGCCTTTTGGTCGGCCAGGGCTTGCAGCCGCTCTTCGGCTTGGCGTCGCTCGGCTGAAGCATCGCTTTGCAGTTGAGCATAGTCGTCTTCCACCTGTCCCTTGGCCTGGCGGGTCTTGTGGTGGCTGTGCTTCTCGCTGGAAAGGGCTTGTTGCAGTCCCTCCACTTCACGGTCGAGGGCGCCCAAGCGGTGGGTGGCAGCCTGAAGGTCGCGCCCCAACCGGCTCTTCTCGTTGCTGAGCTGGTCGATCTCCTCTCCCCGCCGGTTGGCCAGCTTTTGGGCCTTCACCTGCCAGAGATGAGAGTCCCAGGCGAAGCCGGCCGTGGCGCGGGCGAATTCGATCAGGTCGGCCTCGATGAAGGTGTCCGGCTCATCGGGATCGATGCCCATCTCCCGGAAGCGCCGGCTTAACTCGGGAGGCAGCGTGGGATAGGGAAAAGCCTCGAAGAAAGCGTGCACGGTGGCCAGCGGCACCAGTTTGCTGGAGTCGACGTCGAGATAGCTTTCCGGCTGCTGGGGATCGATTCCCAGTCCCGACAGGGTCTCGCGCATGGGCTCGGAGAGGCTGTGCCACTGATAGCGGTTGAGAAAGTCTGTAACCAGCCTTTGGGCGTCCTGCCCGCGCAGGCGGGCCGTCCGCTGGGCTTTCTCGCGTTCTTGAAGCGCGGTTTCGAGCTGCTTTTCGAGTTCTTGAGACTTCAGAGAGTCGGCTTGGGGCTGGTCGGCTGACGATGAGTCCGGCGGCGTTTCGCCCTGACAGGCCAGCATGAGCAGCAGGACGGCTATCAGCGCCGCGTAGAGTCGGCCGCGAGGCATCCGCCACGAGCGGATGTCCCCGCCGTCCGGCCGGTGAGGTGAATTTTTCCTGTGTGGAACAAAAGCATGGGTGTATGCCATCGGTCAATCTCCTGGAACGGTAGGGCTCGCCGCGCCGCTTCCCCGATGGCTCACTGGCTCAAGCGCTTCTGCTCTCTATGGTCACCACGAGGGCCTGGATGTTCCTTGCCGGGCGGAAAAAAACAGTGAGCAGCCGCTTTACTCAGAGCCGGGACCGGCAGGCTTGAGACGGAGTCGGGTCGCCACGCCGTCGACGACGGCTTGGGGGGAGTAGAGGAGGGGGAAGTAGCGCCCGTCGGCCCAGGGCTGGAAAAGGTCGCGGTAGTGTGGGCTGGAGGGGTCGCCGGACTGTCCCGGCGAGTTGGTGGCCAGGCTGGAGTCCCAGTCGGAGAGATCGGCGATGACGCGGAAGGTGGCTCCCGAGGACTGGTTGTCGCGGCTGGTGGTCATGTTGACGCTGTGGCGGTTGCCGCCCCGCGGCAGCGGGCCGTGGTCGAGCCTGGCGGCCAGGTCGGGACGCAGCGCCTGGGACAAGGGGTGAACGATGCGGACGTGGTGCAGGTCGGCGCTTCCGTAGCGCCACCGGGAGGCGTCCTCGCCCAGCCGCTCTTGCAGTTCCTCCAGAGCCTGGCCGAGGCTGGAGAGCAGCAGGGCGTCGCGGGCCCGCTGGGGGTCTCTGCCCAGCCTGGGATGGGGAGTGCGCATCCATCTCAAGACCTGGGTCAGGCGGGGCGGTCCCAGTTCCCCAATGGCTTGGGGATAGAGGAGGCGGGCCAGCCCCGCCCGCAGGTATCGTTCGAAAACCGTATAGACGGCGGCCGCCATGGAGTCGGCCTGCATGCGGTAGTCCCACTGGTCCAGGGCTTTCAGCGCCGCTTCCCAGTTGGCCACGTCGCGCTTGGCGCCCTGGGGCGGATTTTGAGCGGCGGCCAGCAAGAGAGGCGTCAGTTGGCGGGCCGGGATGCTCAGGTAGTCCAACTGCAGCTCCCGCATCTGCTCCAGCGTCAGTTTTTCTTCCCGAGAGAGAAACTCATCCAGCCGCTGCTTGCGGTAGGGCTCGGCCCACCTGAAACCCACCACCGGACGGTAGTTTTGGGGCAGGTTGTTCTCGTTGGCGGTGGCCAGGTAGCCCGAGGGGGGATTATAGGCATGAGGCAGGTCGAGCACCGGCACATATCCATCCCACTCGTAGCGTCCGTCTCCGGGGACGGGCAGCAGCCCGCTCCAGTTGGGGCGCCGGGGCGTGATGCCGGTGGCCTGCCAGCCGATGTTGCCCTGGCGGTCGGCCCACACCATGTTCTCGGAGGGGGTCAGGAAATAGGAACAAGCCTGGCGGAACTCCTCCCAGGTGAGGGCCTGGTTGATGCGCAGCGAGGCCAGGTAGGGCGCGCCTCCCACCTCCAGCCAAGCGGCCTTCAAGGCATAGGCCAAACCGGCCTCTTGGTCCTGGTAGATGACCGGTCCGTGGCGGGTGAACTTGAGCTGCACGGTCTGCGGCTGGCGGCCTTTGACGGGGATGGTCTCTTCTTCCACACGCATCTTTTCCCACTGCTCCCGGTAGCGGTATTGCAGCGGGTCCTGGGGGTTGGTGCGGTAGACGTAGAGGTCCTCCTGGTCGACGCTGAAGATGGTCAAGCCCCAGGCGCCTTCCTGGTTGTGTCCGATGGAAACGCCGGGCAGGGCCGGTTCGCCGCCTCCGATGACGTCCCAGCCCGGAGCGGTGAGATGCACGAAGTAGCGCAGCGAGGGAGCTTGCAGGGAGCGATGGGGATCGTTGGCCATGAAGGCCGCCCCAGTGGCGCTGCGGGCCGGCGCCACTACCCAGTTGTTGCTGCCCGGTTCCGGAGCCTCCAGAGGACTCAGGCCCCGACGCGCGGCGGACGGCTGGCGGAGCGCGCCCGCGGCAGCCTGGTCCTGGGCCCGGGCTTGTTCGTCCACCACGTCCTCGGGCAGGAAGACGGGGCGTTGCCGGGAGGCCTGGTAGACCTGCAGGATTTGCTCGCTCAGCCCATCCAGATCGAGGCCCGGGGCCGGTTCCAGGTCGGGATCGGGAGGTTCGAAGTGGTAGAATTCCTTCACCGCCGCCGATCCCATCTTGTTCACTGCCAGGGCCAGGGACAGCTCCGCGTCGGCGTTTCGGAACAGACCGTTGTGGCGCGAAACCACCACTTCAGGCGTCCACAAGCCCGGCTCGATGCCCAGCAAACCGAACTCCATGGGCAGGTTCTCGGGCTGCTCGAGGGCCTCCTTGACATAGGCGTTGACGCCTTTCACGAAGGCCGTGATGATTTCTTCTCCGTCGGGATGGTAGTGGGCCATTTCGCGCTTCATGTCGGCCCGCAGGCGGAGCAGGCGCGAGCCCAAGTCCTGGGCCAGAAAGCGTTCGCCGAAGGCCTCAGAAAGCGTCCCCGTCGCCATGCGTCTCCACATCTCCAGTTGAAAGAGCCGATCCCGTGCGGCGTTGTACCCCTGGGCGAAGAAGAGGTCGTGTTGGTTGCGGGCGTAGATGTGGGAGACTCCCCAGGAATCGCGCAGGATCTCGACCTGCTCGCGCAGGCCCCGGGCAACGATTTCCTCCCTCGGCCGGCTGTTCTCGGGTGCGCAGGAGAGGCCTGCCAAGGCCATTGCAGAGAGCAGGCACAGGACGCTCAAGCTGTGCTGAGTAAGACGCTTCATGGCTGCCATTGTTGTTGCCTGGCGGCTGCTTTGCAAGGGCTGAGAGGATCTCGACGCGTCCTGACGTTACAATAGAGAAGATGCATGTGGCGACATTGATGCCGTCGGACTTGAACCGCCTCGAACCTCTCTTCCAGGAAGAAATCGAGTGCTGGCGCCGCGAACTCCACTGGGACTTCAGTCCCTCTGCGCAACTGATCCGCAGGTTCGTGAGCTCTCAGAGCCTGCCGGGATTCGTGCTGGAGGGGTCTGGTCGGGAGCTGCTCGGCTACACCTACTTCATCGCCAACAATCCCGTGGGTTTCATCGGCGACCTTTTCATGCCTGAGGCTCATTCCAGCTTTAAGGGCTACCAGATGCTTCTGGACAAAGCCGTGCAGTCGCTGACATCCCGTCCTCAGGTCAAGCGCATCGAGTGTCAGATCATCTCCTTTAACCTGCCCCTCAAGGATCTCTTCTTGGAAAAGGGGTTCCAGGCTCTGCCGCGTTGTTTTCTCACCTATGACCTGCGGCGGCAGCAAGAAGAGCCGGCGGGTCAGCCCAACGGATTCAGGGTCGAGAAGTGGCAACGCCGCTATTTCGAAGCCGCCGCCCGCACCGTTCAAGACAGCTATCGCTCCTCGCCCGACTTCGAACTCTGCTACGACTACCAATCGCTGCAGGGCTGCTCGCGTTTTCTGCGCAACCTCATCGACAATCCCGGCTGCGGGACCTTTCAGCCCTCGACGACGCTGCTGGCTATGGACGCTGAGGGGGAGGTTTGCGGGGTTCTGGTAACCAGCCTCATTTCTCCCCGCACCGGCATGATTCCCCAGATTTCGATATCCCGCCGCTGGCAGGGACGAGGCGTGGGCACTCACCTGCTGCGCCGCTACTTCGCCGTGGCCCGGCGTCAGGGGCTCCGGCGCATCACCCTCTCCGTGTCGGCGGCCAATGAGGGGGCCCATCGTCTTTATCGCCGCATGGGTTTTGAACTGAAGAAATCGTTCCACGCCTTTTTGTGGAAGCGTGAAGCAAGCTGACCCCGCACTTCCCTTCAGCAGATTCCCCGCTGCGAGTCTCGCATGAATTCCTCCATGTGGCGGACCCTTGGAGAATCAATTTCGCTCAGGCGGGCCAGGCGGTCACTCAGGGCGGAGTGATCGGAGAAGATCACCCGGTAGGCTTCTTTCAGCGGCTTGAGTTCTGCGGAACTGATTTTGGCCCTTCTCAGCCCCACCAGGTTGAGGGATCGGGTGCGGGCCGGGACACCGTCGACCAGGCAGTAGGGCAAGACGTCCTGAACCACCTTGGCGTTGCCGCCGATCATGGAGCGGCGGCCTATGCGCGTGAACTGGTGGATGACGACGCCACCCGATATGAAGGCGTGATCCCCGATCTCGATGTGGCCGGCCAGGCAGACATTGTTGGCGATGATGATCCCGTCGCCCAGCAGGCAGTCGTGGGCCACATGCACATAGGCCATCAGATAATTGCCGCTGCCGATGCGGGTGGCTTGGCCCGAGGAGGCCCGGTGCAGGGTCACGCCCTCGCGGATGACGTTGTCGTCTCCCACCGTCAAAGCGGTTTCCTGCTCCTGGAACTTCAAGTCCTGAGGCGTGCCTCCCAGCACGGCGTGTTCGTGAAGCTGGTTGCGGTTGCCCAGGCGGGTAAAACGCTTGAGTACGGCATGAGCGGCGATGCGGCAGTTCTCTCCGACCTCAACGTCTTCCTCGATGACGGCATAGGGGCCGACCTGAGTTCCGCGCCCCAGCTTTGAGGAAGGATGGACCAGGGCGGTAGGATGCACGCTCAAAGGTGTGGAATCGTGGGCCATGGATGAATTCCGCTCCCATGACTCGCCCGCGCTTGGGATCGAAGGCGATTTTTGTCATGATGGTAATGCTGCTTGAATTTGAAAGTTGTTTGAACCCTTCCCCCGGAGAAAGATTTAAATGGACCTTAAGGATAAACGAGCTATTGTCACCGGCGCCACCAAAGGCATAGGACGCGCCATCGCTGAAAGCCTGATTCGAGAGGGCGCCAAAGTGGTCGTGACCTCCCGCACCGCTTCCGACGTGGAGTCGACCGTCAAACATCTCAACCGCATCAGCGCCGCGTCCGCCGCCGGACGGGTCTGCGACGTCCGCGACGCCGAGCAGGTCAAGGCGCTGATCGAATTCGCCGTGGACGAGTTCTCAGGGCTGGAGATCGTGGTCAACAACGCCGGCTTGGGCATCTTCAAGCCGGTGGAGGAGCTCAGCGTCGAGGAATGGCGGCAGACTTTGCAGACGAATCTCGACAGCCTCTTTTACGGCTGCCACTACGCCCTTCCCCATCTCAAGAAAGAGGACGAGAGCTTCATCATCAACATCGGCAGCCTGGCGGGTAAGAACGCCTTCCCGGGCGCCAGCGCCTACAACGCCTCCAAGTTCGGGCTCATCGGATTCTCCGAGGCTCTCATGCAGGAAGTCCGTCACGACGGAGTCAGGGTGGCTTACATCATGCCCGGCAGCGTCGAGACCTGGTTTGGTGGCCAGGCTCCCCGCAGCGAAAGCTGGAAGCTGTCCGCCCAGGACGTGGCCGACGTGGTCATCGACACGCTCAAGCGCCATCCGCGCTGTTTGACCAGCCGCATCGAGATGCGGCCCTCCCGGCCTCCCAAGAAATGAAGAGCCGCCCCGAAGCTGCCGCTGCAATGCCTGAAACTGCTGGGCCCCGGCGCACGTATAAACCGTTACAGGCGGAGTTGCGGTTGACTTGCCTGTGGTCTCGGCCGCGCGCCCCAGTGAAACTTGGGACGGGGTTTCGGATCATAAGATGATGTGAGAATGACACGCCTTGACAATCAAGGTTTCGATCATAGATTTGAAGAGTAAGTTTTTGGAGGGAAGATCCCATGCAACGAACCGTACAATTCCTTTCTTCACGCAAAGGATTGACATTTCTCGCCGTTTTCGCGGCCCTCAGCCTCGGCCTTGTGCTGGGCCCCATCGTCTCGGAGCAGGTCTGGAGCCATCAGGACGTCCAGCAGGTTGCCCTGCTCAAGGTGGCTGAAAGCAGCGGAACCACCGCTGCCCCCGATGCGGCGGAGCTTTCTAAGGGCTTCCGCGCGGTAGCCAGACAGTTTGAGCCTTACGTGGTCAATATCCGCAGCCGTACGCTTCCCCAAGAGCGGGCCCGCTCAAGCGACCGGGACGATCCGGAAGTCCCCGACTTGCTGGAGCGCTTCTTCCGGGGCATGCCTTCCCAGCCTCAGGAGCAGCGTTCGCTGGGATCAGGCACCATCGTCGACAGCAAGGGCTTTATCATCACCAACACGCATGTGGTGACAGGCATGACCCGCAGAGGCGAGCGCCGACCCGCCGACCGCATCGAGGTGATGCTCTCCAACGGCAAGATCTACAGGGCCGAGGTGGTGGGTTTCGACGAAATCGTCGACATCGCCGTACTCAAGATCAACGCCGACGAGACGCTCCCCGCCGCTACCATCGGCGACACGGACAAGGTGCAGATCGGCGATTGGGTGCTGGCCATGGGCAGTCCCTTCGGACTGGAGCAGACGGTCACCGCCGGCATCATTTCGGCCAAAGGCCGCCCCGGCGATCGCTTCGGATCGGTTGCCAACCTCTTCGGCGACTATATTCAGACCGACGCCGCCATCAACCCCGGCAACAGCGGGGGGCCGCTGGTCGACATGAACGGCCGGCTGATCGGCATCAACACCTTCATCTCCACGCGTTCGGGAGGTTCGCAAGGCATCGGTTTCGCCATTCCCTCCCACGTTTTCGTCAATGCCTACAATCAACTGGTGCGCGAAGGGCGCATCGAGCGCGGATTCATCGGAATCTCCATGAACACCACCGCCATGACGCCTGAGATGGCCGACTACTTCGGGGTGAACGGAGACGACCCGGAGGGCATCAAGGACGGAGACGGAGTCATCGTCACCGACCTGATCGACGAAACGGGCGATCCCGGCTCTACCCAGGGTCCCGCCGCCCAGGCCGGCCTGGAAGTGGAAGACGTGGTCGTCAAGATCGGCGACCGTGAGATCGAGACGCCCTTTGATCTGCGTTCGGCGGTGGCTTCGACGCCTCCCGGAGAAAAGCTGCGGGTGACGGTCGTGCGCAGGGGCGAAGTCAGGACTTTCGACGTTGAGCTGGCTCGCCGCCAGTTGGAGGATCAGGAACAGCGGGAAGGCCGCTCCTTCAGTTTCGAGGAAGAGCCCGAACCGCAGCAGCAGCCCAAGGAGATCGGGCTTTACTTCGAGGATCTCAATCCCGACGATGCCCGCCGCATCGAGTTGCCCGAGAAGGAGGGCCGAGTGCTGATCGAGGAAGTCGTGCCCGGCAGCCTGGCCGACGAAGCCGGACTGCAGGCCGGGCTCATCATCAGCCAGGTCAACGGCGAACGCATGGACAGCGCCGACGAGTTCTACAACACCATCAGCAACCTCAAATCGGGTCAGTCGGTAGTGCTGCGGGTCGTCCAGCCCAATCCTCAAGGAGGGCTCAACAGCGTTGCCTACACCTCCTTCAAGAAACCCTGACCGGAGGGCCGGCTAAGCCGGGAGCCTGGTGTCGCAGGGAGCATAGGGGCCGCCGGCCGGGGTGGCAGCACCTGACACTTGTGTGAACTTGCGGGCCACCTGGTGGCTTAGAAGGATTCCGCCTCGGCGCGCGCTTGAGCCTCTTCAACCATGGCCTCGATGTCCATGCCGGACTCGATGTCGCGGATGTGGCGGTAGCGGGCGCGCGTCTGAGGATGATCGGGCAGGAAGAGTGTGCAGCAATCCTCTTCCGGCTCGATGGAAATCTCATAGGTCCCGATCCGGCGGGCCAGATCGATGATCTCCTGCTTGTCATAGCCTACCAGGGGCCGCAGGACAGGCCGTTTGCTGGCGCTGTCGATGACCGTCAGGTTCTCCAGCGTCTGGGACGCCACCTGTCCCAGGCTCTCACCCGTCAAGAGCACCCGGGCCCTCTTCCTCCAAGCTACCCGTTCGGCGATGCGCAGCATCATGCGCCGGTAGAGAACCACCCGCAGCGAGGCCGGCGATGAAGCCACGATTTGGTGCTGGCATTGGGCAAAGGGCACCATGAAGAGTTGGGAGTGTCCCTGATAGCGGCTGAGTACGCTGACCAGCCGCCGCACCTTTTCCTGCGCTTCCAAAGTGGTGTGGGGGAAGCTGTGGAAATGGACGAAGATGACGCGGCATCCGCGGCGCATCATGCGGTAGGCGGCCACCGGAGAATCGATTCCTCCCGAGATCAGTCCCACCGCCTTTCCCGCCGTGCGGGCCGGCAGACCTCCCGCTCCCGTCTCCTTGCTGAAGTAAATGAAGGCGTAATCTTCGATGAATTCGAGAAAGCAGGTCAGGTCCGGCTCTTCCAGGTCCACCGCCTTGCCGCATTTTTCTTGAATGAATGCGCCCACCCGCCGGTTGATCTCGGGAGTTGGCAGATCGATGGAGTCCGGCGTGCGGCGGGCTTCGATTTTGAAAGAGGTGAACTCTCGGGCCGAAGCCAGCGTCCACAGGTCGCGGTTGAGCTGCGCGAGGTCCTGGACCGATCCCCAAGCTGGAGAGCAGGTGGCGATTCCGAAGACGTTGCGGGCTCGCCTTGTGGCCTCTTCCACCTGGGCGTCCTCAGCCAAACGGACCACGATCCGCCCTGAGAGGCGAAAGATGGACTGATTGGGCAGGCCTTTGAGCGCGCGTTTGAGATTCTCCCGCAGCGCCACCTCGAAGGCACGCCTGTTGCGTCCCTTAAGGGTAATCTCGTTGTAGCGGCAGATCAAAAAACGTTGCATCGGCCTTCGATTATACGAGGGGGACCGCTGACCGGGTCACGGCGGCTGAGGAGAAAGAGGCGCGGCAAACGTTGCTTTTAACCGGGGGTGCCTACACAGGGGCCAAGCAGGGTCCCCATTTGCGAAGTAAGGAGACGCGTTCACATGAAGAGGCTGGCTATCTCATTGGTGTTCATTCTGGCCACGGCGCCGGCTCAGGCTGAGGACTTGACCATTGACCGCATTATGGAGGGCGAGGATTTCGTGGGCGTGTCGCCTTCCCGGATCCGCTGGCAGGGCGATTCCCGAACCCTCTATTTTCGTTGGCGCGAGCCCGGCAGCGAAGACGAGGGAACCTATCAGGCCCAATGCGACGAGGGCTTACCCGTCCGCCTGCCGGAGGAAGAAGAAAATCAGGCCTGGCCCCAGGAAGGCGACTGGGACGAGCAACGGAGCCGCTTTGTGGCCGAGATCGAAGGCGACATCTACTTGTTGCAGCCGGACGGAAGCCGCTCGGCCCTGATCGAAACCCGGCAAAACGAAAGCCGGCCCGCCTTCAGCCGCGATGGCGAGAGCGTCTACTTCCAGCGCGGCGACAACCTCTTCGCCCTGTCCCTGGATGAGGGAGCTTTGCGCCAGCTCACCGATTTCCGCCAGGGAGACAAGGACGACGACAAGGAACCGGAAGGCAACGAAGCCTTTCTCAAGGCCCAGCAGGAAGAGCTCTTCGAGCAGTTCTCAGGACGCCGCAAGGAGGAACGGGAAAAGCGCGAAGCCGAGCGCAAGGAACGCGACGCCCGGGCTTTTTACGCGGGACGGCAAGCCGATCTCTCGGGCCTTTCGCTTTCCCCGAGCGAGCGCTACGTCATCTTCCGCTGGAGCCGTCCTTCCAAGGACTCCAAGGAGACCATGGTCCCCGATTTCGTCACCGAGGACGGATTCGCACGTCCCCTCGCCGCCCGCCCCAAGGTGGGAGACCCCCAGGGAGAATCGAAGGTCGGGATCTACGCGGTCGAGGACGGCCAAGTCCGCTGGCTGGATGAACTGGCGAATACCGCCTTCGTGGTGGGACCGGAGTGGAACGAGAGCGGTGACAAAGCCGCCCTGTGGGTCTTTTCCTCCGACTTCAAACAACGCTGGATATACGTTGTCGATATCGAGACGGGCCAATTGACGGTAGCCGATCAGTTGAGCGACGAAGCCTGGATCGGAGGTCCCGCCTTCAACGCCTTCGGCTGGATACCGGGCAGTGACCGGCTCTGGTTCGTCTCGGAACGCGACGGCTGGGCCCACCTCTACAGCGTGGGATGGCAGGGGGAGGGGTTGAGCCAGTTGACCAGCGGCTCCTGGGAGGTGGCGGACGTCCAGATCTCTCCCGATCAGCAGTGGTTCCTGCTCACCACCAGCCAGGAAGACCTGGGGCAGAGGCACTTTTACCGGTTGCCCCTGGAAGGCGGCACGCCGCTGCGTCTGACCGAAGGCGTGGGCCGCGCGGACGCCACCATCTCTCCCGACGGGTCGCGTCTGGCGGTGCTTTTCTCCGCCTCCAACCAGCCCCCCGAGCTGTTTTGCGGGCCAACCGGCTCAGGTCAGCCGCCGCGCCGCATTACCCACTCCACCCTGGAGAGCTTCGAGAGCTACCCCTGGAGGGAACCGCAGATCGTCTCCATCCCGGCCCGCGACGGAACCCAAGTGACGGGACGCTTCTACCGTCCGCTGCAAGCGGCTCCCGGCCGGCCGGCCGTTATCTTCGTGCATGGCGCCGGCTACCTGCAGAACGCCCACCGCTGGTGGTCGAGCTACTACCGCGAGTACATGTTCCACAACCTGCTGGCCGATCATGGCTATCACGTCCTCGACCTCGATTACCGGGGCAGTGCAGGCTACGGCCGCGACTGGCGCACGGGAATCTACCGGCACATGGGCGGCAAGGACCTGAGCGATCAAGTCGACGGAGCCCGCTGGCTGGTGGAGAACCACGGCATCGATCCCGCCCGCATCGGCATTTACGGCGGCAGCTACGGAGGCTTCATCACTCTGATGGCCATGTTTACCGAGCCCGAAGTCTTCGCCGCCGGAGCGGCCCTCCGTCCCGTCACCGATTGGGCTCACTACAACAACTTCTACACCGGGCGCATCCTCAATCTCCCCCAGGACGATGCCGAAGCCTACAAGCGCAGTTCGCCCATCTATTTCGCCCAGGGTCTGGAAGGCGCGTTGCTCATCTGTCACGGCATGGTCGACACCAACGTCCATTTTCAGGACACCGTCCGTCTGGCTCAGCGCCTTATCGAGCTGGGCAAGGAGGATTGGGAAGTGGCCATCTATCCGGTGGAAGGCCACGGCTTTCGAAATGCCTCCAGTTGGGCCGACGAGTACAAGCGCATCTTCAAGCTCTTCGAAGACAACCTGAAGGGTGATGTGCCCGCCGGGACCGGCGACTAGAGGACTCGGAAACACCGGCTCATCCTCGCTTTGTCGCCGCTCACCGAGGATGGGCCGCCGTCCACCGATCTCTCCTTCCCATCGACTCGCCCCCATACTAAGGTGGATGATGCCGGGCTCGATCAGCCCGTGGCGAAGGAGAAAACGACATGCATCGACGAAGTGGACACTCTCGGCACTCGGGGAGGCTGGCTCCGCTGATCGGCGGCTTCATACTCATCGCCTTGGGAATGGGGCTGTTCTTCGATACTTTGGAGATCTGGGATTTCGGCGAGCTCTTCCGCTTCTGGCCCCTCGTCCTGGTTGGAATCGGAGCCGGCAAGCTGATCTCGCCCCGCAAACACGACGACCGCCGCGGAGGACTGTGGCTGGTCGGCATCGGCAGCTGGCTGCTGGTTCCCTCTTTGGGGCTGTTCGGATTGGAGTGGGAAAACTCCTGGCCCCTCATCCTCATCGTCATCGGGCTGCTCATCATCATTCAGTCCACGCTGATGGACCGCCGTCAGGGAGAGAACACATGAGTGAACGTCGAGCTTCCATATTCACCCCTCAATTGATACTGGGCTTGCTGGTGGTGGCGGCCGGAGTGCTCTTCACCATGGAAACCCTGGGGATGGCCTATGCCTGGGATTATCTGCGCTTCTGGCCTCTGGCGCTGGTGATCGTGGGCGTGCTCTTCGCCCTTCAGGCCGATCAGGTTCCGGGACGTTTGGGCGGGGGACTGCTGGCCGCCATCGGCTTCGCGCTGCTCATCAACACCTACTGGGACTTCAGGCTCGACCTGTGGGACTTCTGGCCGCTGGTGCTGGTTTTTCTGGGCGGCATGCTCATCTGGCAGGCCCTTCAGCCGCGCAAGGACCGTCCGGGCGACGCCGATTCCGAGTCCTGGATCACCTCGATGGCCGTGCTGGGCGGTGTCGAACGCAAGAACAGTTCCAGCGATTTCAGGGGCGGCGAACTGACCGCCTTCATGGGCGGAATTGAAATCGACCTGAGCAAGGCGCAAATCACGGCTCCCGAGGCTGTGCTCCACATCTTCGCCATGTGGGGAGGCGTCAACGTGCGCGTTCCAGACGACTGGACCGTGGTGGTGGAAGGCTTCCCCTTCATGGGCGGCTACGCCGATAAGACCCACCATCCTCGTGACGGCGTCAAGCAACGGCTGATCGTGCGCGGAGCCGTCATCATGGGAGGCGCGGAGATCAAGAACTGAAGCCTCGGGCAAGGGACCCAACAGCCGCGGCCAACTTCAATGCAGATCTTTCAGAATCGCGGATTGCTTCTCTACCTGGGGGCCTGGACCCCCTTGGCGGGCTTGCAGGTCCTGCTTCTGACCGCCACCGGCATGGACTGGCTGCAATCGCTGGCCGCCGGAGTGCCGCTGGCCTACCTTTACGCCTTCCCCTGCCTCTCGGCCTGGTACTTGAGCCGCATCCAGCCCCTGGGCCGCAGCCAGATCCTGCGCTGGATACTGACTTTCACGGCGGCCGCGCTGGCGACCAGCTCCTACTGGATCTTCGTCGGCCGTTTCTGGACCGGGCTGCTGGAACAACTTGGGGGGCTGCAAGGGGTGGCCCAAATCTACCGTCAACAGCAGTTGCTTTTCTTCCTGGTAGGCGTGTTGCTCTATGCCCTGGTCACCGCCGCCGCCTATCTGCTCAGCGCCGTGGAGAAATCGCGTCAGTCCGACCGCGAGGCCCTGGAAATGCGCCTGGCCGCCCAGCAAGCAGAACTGCAAGCCCTCAAGTACCGCATCAATCCCCATTTTCTCTTCAACAGCCTCAATTCGGTCAGTTCCCTGACCCGTTCCGATCCCGCCAAGGCCCGCAGCATGTGCCTCCTGCTGGCCGGTTTCTTGCGCAAGAGCCTCAAGCTGGGCGCCAAAGAGAACATTCCGCTGGGAGACGAGGTGGGGCTTACCGGCGAGTACCTGTCCATCGAGAAGATCCGCCGTCCTTCCCTGAACTTCAGCCTGCAGGTGGAGCGCCAGGCCATCAGCGTTCCGGTGCCGGCCCTTATCCTTCAGCCCCTGGTGGAAAACGCCGTCAAACACGGAGTGGCCCAGTTGCTGGACGGCGGTACGGTCAGCGTGCAGGGCCAACTGCGGGATGGACGCCTGCACCTCTCCATCGAAAATCCCTACGACCCTCAAGGCACCCGCGACCGGGGCACCGGGCTGGGACTTCAAGCGGTGGAAAAGCGCCTGCAATTGACCTACGGCGAAGGGGCCTTGTTGCGTGTCCGCAAGGACCCTCAAGTTTATCGGGTGGAGATGACGCTGCCCGCCCGTCAGGACGACTCCCAGGACCCCGCCACGGAGGACCGGCCATGAGTTCGGAGAAGAAGTCGCAGCCTCTGCGCGCCGTCATTGTCGACGATGAAGATCTTGCCCGCCAAGCGCTGGCCGCCGAACTTGAGGAGCATCCTCAGGTCAAGGTGATCGCCCAATGCGCCAACGGATTCGAAGCCGTCAAGGTGATCGGCGATGAGGAACCCGACCTGGTTTTTCTCGACATCCAGATGCCCAAGTTAGATGGCTTCGAAGTTTTGGAACTGCTCGACGACCCGCCTCACGTCATCTTTGTGACGGCTTACGACGAGTACGCCCTCAAGGCCTTCGAAGTCCATGCCGTCGACTATCTGCTCAAGCCGCTCGACCCTGAACGCCTGTCCGAAGCACTGGAGCGGGCGGCGGGACGGGCCAAGCCGGGCGCTGCGTCCCAGGATCAGAGGAGCGGGCCCTTCCCGCCCGGCTCGGCAAAAGGGGGCCACGAGGGCGCTCCTCTGGACGTGGCCGCTGTGGCCGCCGCGGCCCGTCCTCGACGCAAGTTTCTGGAGCGCATACTCATCAAGGAGGGGGGAGACATCACCGTTGTTCCCGTCGACTCCATCGACTATCTGGAGGCCCAGGACGACTACGTCAACGTGGTGACCGGGGGCAAGGGGCGTCTCAAGCAGCAACGCATGGCCTACTACGAGAAACACCTGCCGCAGGGCCGTTTCGTGCGCGTCCACCGCTCCTACATCCTCAACCTCGACCGCCTGGCCCGCCTCGAGCTCTACGCCAAGGACTCACGCATCGCCACCCTGCGCGACGGCAGCAAGATCCCCGTCAGCCGCTCCGGCTACGCCCGCCTCAAACACCACCTCGACCGCTGAGCGAGTGGAGGGGAGGATGTCTCTCTAATCGTCCCAGGTTACCGGGTCGCCGCGGCGGATGGAGCCGTCGTCCAGGACTTGGGCGTAGGCGCCGCCGCCCCAGTCGGGCCAGAGGGCGTCTTTGAGGCCCTGCAAGGCCTCGTCCATGCGTTCGCAGGGCTTGGTTTCGCCACCGATGCGCAGGCGGCAGCCCCCCAGGCGCAGGACGCGCCGGCGCGAGTCGCGCAGGCAGAGGCCGGAGATGAGGATGTTGGCACGGCGCCGCTTGGGGTCGACGCCTGCTCCCAGGCGGGAGGTGATCTCCTCCCAGCGTTCTTGCTCGAGCAAGGTGACCTGGCGGGCGCCTCCCTGGTTGGCATTGCCTTCCAGTCCGCGTCCGGCTAGCAGGCGTGCCTCTTCACGCTCATCCATGGGCCCGCGGAAAGAGCGCTTGATCCAGATCTTCTCGATGCGGCCCTGCTCTCTGGATTCATTCACGGCGCCCTCCGCTCGCTCAGGTTACACCAGGGACGGGGCTTTGACGACCACCAGCGTGACGTCGTCCTCCAACTGTCCGCCGGGCGCCAGGCGCACGGCTTCGCTGGCCAGCCGGTCGGCGATCTGCTGGGCGGGCAGATGGGCGTCTCGACGCATCAGGTCGAGCAAACCCTGGGGGCCCAGCTCCTCGCCGTCGCGGCGGCTTTCGGAGAGGCCGTCGGTGTAGAGCAGCAACAGGTCTCCAGGCTGCATGGCCACGCGGCTGTAGTTGTAGGTGGAGTCTTCGAAGAGCCCCAATACGGTGCCTCCTGCCGCCAGTTCCTCCGCTTCCCCGCCGGCCCTCAGCAGCAGTCCGGGATTGTGCCCGGCATTGCAGTAGGTGAGTACGTCCTCGCGTTCGTTGTAGACGCCGTAGAAGGCGGTGACGTAACGGCTGGGCGAAGTCGTCTCGCAGAGCAGCCTGTTGGTTTTTGCCATGATCCGCTCGATGGCGAAGTTGTTGCGGATTTCGGCCAGCAGAGCGGCCCGAAAGGCCGACATGATCAGTCCCGCCGAGATGCCCTTGCCCGAGACGTCGCCGATGACGATCCCCCACTGGCCGTCGACGATGGGGATGAAGTCGTAGTAGTCGCCGCTGACCAGATGAGAGGCGATGTTCTTGGCTCCGATCTCCAAGTCGGCGATGAGAGGCATGCGCTCGGGCAGAAAGCGCAATTGGATCTCGCGGGCGATGCGCACCTCCTGCTCCAGGCGGGCCTCGGCCTGGCCGCGCAGAGCCGCCTCGTCGGCCAGCACGAAATGGTTGAGGGCAATGGCCATGTGGGGGCCTAGGGCCTCCAGATACTCGAGATCGTCACGGCTGAAGCGCGGCCTTCGCCGCAGCACCTCCACGATGCCGATGAGGCGTCCGTCGCGCAGCAGGGGTGCGGACAGGCTCCACAGTCCCTGGGCGGACTGACCGGCCAAGGCCGAGCTGGCCCGGGCGGCCTGGCGAGCCGTGTCCGACAGCTCGCCTTCTTCTTCCCCCTGCTGCGGACGCAACTCGCCCCCGCTTACGTCGAGGGAGAAAAAGCGCACCTGGTCGGCGGCGAACTCCGCCGTCAGGAACTCCCTCAGCGAGAGGAACAGCTCATCGCGTCCGCGGGCCTGGTGAAAGGCCTGCAGGTAGCTGAGCAGCAGTTTTCGTTTAGCGCGGCGGCTGCGCGATTTTCGCGTGGCAGCCCCGGGATCCATAAGCAACATGGCAAATCTCCGCACACCTCTACCGGACTTCGGCAAGGTGCTGAGTCGCTATAAGACGACTTGAGGGGGGTAAAAGTTTCAAGAGCGGCGCAGGAGACGGGCCGCCTCTACGGCGAAATAAGTCAGGATGCCGTCGGCGCCCGCCCGTTTGAAGGCCAGCAGGCTCTCCAGCATCACCGCCTGGCGGTCCAGGTGTCCGGCCTGGGCGGCATCGCAAAGCATGGCGTATTCGCCGCTGACCTGGTAGGCGTAGGTCGGCAGGCCGAAGGCCTGCTTGACGCGGCGCACGATATCCAGGTAGGGCATTCCCGGTTTGACCATGACCATGTCGGCGCCCTCTTCGATGTCCATGGCCACTTCACGCAGCGCCTCGTCGCCGTTGGCGGGATCCATCTGGTAGGTGCGTTTGTCTCCCTTGCCCAGGCTGGAAGCCGAGCCCACCGCGTCGCGGAAGGGGCCGTAGAAGGCCGATGCATACTTGGCGGCGTAGGAGAGCAGCAGCACGTCCTGGAAGCCGTTTTCGTCCAGGGCCCGGCGCACCGCGCCGATGCGTCCGTCCATCATGTCTGAAGGAGCGATGACGTGGCAGCCGGCCCGGGCCTGCACCAGGGCCTGCTTGCACAGCGCCTGCAGGGTTTCGTCGTTGACGATGCGGCCCTTGCGCAAGAGTCCGTCCTGACCGTGGGTCGTGTAGGGATCGAGAGCCACGTCGCAGACGATGCCCAGGGGCAGTTCAGCCTCCCGCAAAGCCCGTACCGCCCGGCACGCCAAATTGTCGGGGTTGTAGGCCTCCTCGCCTTCGGGGGACTTCTTGGCCGGGTCGGTGGCCGGAAAGAGCGCCACTGCGGGGATGCCCAACTCGGCGGCCTGGCCCACCTCCTCCACCAGCAGATCGATGGTGAGACGCTCGACGCCTCGCATCGAGGCGATGGGCGTGCGCTGATTCTCGCCCTCCTGCACGAAGACGGGCCAGATCAGGTCGTCGGCGGAGAGCCGCTCTTCACGCACCAGTCGGCGCGACCAGTCGGCCTGGCGCGTCCGCCGCATGCGGGTAAAAGGAAAACGGCCCCAGGCCCCGGGAGAAGCGTCAGCAGTCATAAGGCGAGTCTAGCAAAGTTCGGGGATATTGCAGAGGATGCCTTGCGCGGGCATAATTTAAGCACCATGAGCGAAGAGAAGGCACCCCCTGTCGATCCTGAGTTGTTGGAAATTCTGCGTTGCCCCGAGGCCGTCCAGCGCAAAGACCTGGGCGACGATCCCGGACGCCTGGAGTTGATCAAGGATTGCTGGCTGGTGTGCCAGGACAGCGGCTACAAGTACCCCATCCGCGACGGAATCCCCATCATGCTGGTGGAAGAGGGCAAGCGCTGGAAAGACACCTCCCCCGACGACCTGCCGGTTCCTCCTCCCGCCTAGCGGCCTGCGGTCGAATTTCCAAAAACCCAATCCCCAACTCCCAAGGCCGGATCGGGCCCTTGGGAGTTGGCGGTTGGAGATTGGGAGTTGCGTAGCTAATTGGGGCGGACTCGGCGTTCGAACTGGCGTACGGCGTCTTCGGCCGCATCCTTGACGTCATGCACCCGCTCTTGCAGGTCTTCGCGCACGTCTTCCAGGTAATCCTGTACGTGACCGGCTTGACGTTTGAGCATTCGACGGGTGCGGGCGCCAGATCGAGGCGCCAGCAACAGAGCCGTCACGGCTCCAGCCGCCGCACCGCACAGAAAAGCCAAACACATTCCACCGCATTCACTTCGATTCATCTATACCTCCCGGCCGCATTTGGGCCTGTGAAGTCAAAATTTCCGGGCAGGTCTCAGCCTGCCGCTATTCATAACTATGAGATGCAAATCGCCTCAAATCAAGTCGCTCCTCCGAGCGATGCGGCTTTGCCGCCACCTTCCTCTCCGTGCTAAGATTCCGGTTTTTCCATGAGGACGATTTCAGTACACCAAATTGCCTTTGCAAAGCCGGGCCGAGGCTGGAAACGCTGGCCCTCCAGGCTGCCGTTGCTGTGCCTGATCCCGGCGTTGAGTTGGGCCTGCAGCCAAGGGAACGGTCTCAGTGACCTGTCGCTGCCCGGTCCGGGGACTGACCGCGTCAGGCCCTTTCAAACTCCTGGAGTCAAAGCCCACGTCTTTCTTTTCACCCGCGCCGATTGTCCCGTCTCCAACCGCTATCTCCCCGAGATCCGGCGCCTGAAAGAAACCTACGGCCCTCGAGGAGTCGCCTTTTGGAGGGTCTATCCGGATCCCGACATAAGTGGCGCCGCCATGCGTCAGCATGGACAGGATTTTGCAATCGACATCCCCGCCCTGCGCGATCCCTCTCATCGGCTGGTGGAAGCCGCCGGGGTCAGCATCACGCCCGAGGCGGCCGTTTACCTGCCTGAGGGACGGCTGGTCTATCGGGGACGGATCGACGACCGCTACATCGAGTTCGGAAAGTACCGGCGCGTCCCCACCCGCCATGATCTGGAAGAGGTATTGCGGGATGTCATCGGCGGCCGGCCTCCGGCTTTCCGGGCCACCAGAGCTGTCGGGTGCTACATCGCCGACCTGCGACCCCGTGGGGCTGCGCCCTAGGGGCTTCGCCAAGGTCCAACTTCCAGGGCCCAACTTTCCAGGGCCCAGGTCCAAAGGGGGCGGCTGGCAGGATTCTTTGCCAACCGGGGGCGGCAGTCCTTCGTCTCAATGAGGCGAAGGAGTCTGCATGCAACACCTGTTCTCTGATTTTCGTCATGGACTGCGCTGGTTTCGGCGCCATAGCGGCTTCGCTTTAGGAGCCGCCGCCACGCTGGCGCTGGGCATCGCTGCGGCTACCGCCGCTTTCGCCGCCGTGGACGCCGTGCTTTGGCGTCCTCTGCCCTATCAGGACTCGCGGCAGCTAGTGGCGGTCTTTGAATCCGACCTGACCTGGGGAGGCGCAAGGAATCCCACCTCGCCGGCCAACTTCGTCTCCTGGAGCGAATCTTCCCAGGCCCTAGGTCAGTGGACGGCGGCACATCCGTGGGAACCGGTCCTGACAGGGCGCGGACCCGCCCAGCCGCTGCAGGGTCTGAAAGCCACTGCGCAACTCTTCGACCTGCTGGGCGTGGAAGCCGCCTTGGGACGCCCTTACGACCCCCAGACGGTGGGCCAGGACGCTCGCGTGGTGGTGCTCAGCCACGGCTTGTGGAGCGACCTCTTCGCCGCCGATCCCCAGGTGCTGGGCACCTCGATGCGGCTGGACGGAGAGGACTACCGGATCGCCGCCGTCATGCCCGAGGGGTTCGCGTTTCCGCCTTTCTGGGCCCGCGGCGCCCGCTTCTGGGTTCCTTTGCCGCTCTCGCCTCAGGAGCGGGCCCGTCGCGGAGCCCGTTTCCTGCGCACCTTCGCCCGATTGCGCGAAGGACACACGATCGAAGAGGCGCGGCGCGAGATGGACGCCCTGGGAGACCGCCTGCGCCGGGAATTTCCCCACGACAACCGCAACATCGAGGTCGTGGTCGAGTCTTTGCAGGAGCCGGTGGTGGAGAACGTCCGCCCCGCCCTCACGGCGCTGGCGGGAGCGGTGGCCTTGATTCTCCTCATCGCCGCCGCCAACACCACGGCTCTGCTGCTGGTGAAAGGGGCTGCCAGAAGGCAGGAATTGGCCTTGCGCCGCTCTCTTGGAGCCACCGGCCGGCGGCTCCTGCGCCAGTTGCTGTGCGAAAGCCTGCTCATCGCCCTGGCTGCCGGGTTGGCCGGTACGGTACTGGGCCTGGCGGGAGGCGGCTTGCTGCTGGGCTACGCTCCCGACCTGCCCCGCCTGGGGGAGATCGGGCTTTCCTGGCGCAGCGTGCTCTTCGCCGCCGTCCTCTCCTTGCTGTGCGGGTTATTGCTGGGCGGCCTTTCGGCCCTCCAGGCCGCCAACCGCTCCCGCTTAAGCGGAATGAGGGGCACCACCATTTCGCGCCGCCAATCCCGCTTCCAGGGCGGACTGGTGGCGGCCCAGATCGCCCTGGCTCTGGCCCTGGTGGCGGGAGCCGGAGCGCTTCTCCAGAGTTTCGCCAACCTGCTCCATCTCGATCCTGGCCTGAAGGCCGACGGACTCCTCTGCCTGCAGCTCAGCTTCCCGCCTCGGCTGGGTGGTGAAGAGCCCGGCGCGGCCGACCGGCAGAGAGCCTTGATGGAAGAAGTGGCGCAAGCCCTTTCAGGGCAACCGGGAGTCGAGTCGACGGGCTTCATCAACCATCTTCACATCGGAGGAGACCTGTGGGGAATGGGACTCTTTCCTTCTCCCGCTAGGGGCGCCGATGAAGAGGAGATCCGAGCTTCCGTACGGGTGGCCACTCCGTCTTTTTTCACGGCCTCGCGACTGACGCCGCTGAGGGGGCGCCTCTTCGACGGAAGCGAACGGCCTGACGGTCGGCGGCTGGCCGTCGTCAACCGCGCTTTGGCCCGCAGTCTGGGCGGGCCTGAGCAGGCGGTGGGCCGCCGCTTGCGCTTGGGCGACCATAACGACGATCCCGTGGTGGAGGTGATCGGCGTGGTCGCCGACGTCCCCCAATACGATTTGACCCGGGAGGTCCGGCCCGAGATCTACCTGCCCTATGCGCATAATCCCTATTCCTGGTTCGCCAAGACCTGGCTGCTGGCCAGAATACCCTCGGCCCGGCCCGAGGAGGCGGCACCTGCGGTCAGGGCCCGCCTGCAGGAGGTCGATCCCAATTTGGCCGTGGGGACGGTGCGCAGCTTCCGCGGACTCATGTCCGACAACATCACGACTCCCCGCTTTCTCGCCCTCTTGCTCTCCTGCCTCTCCGGCCTGGCGCTGGTATTGGCGATGGCGGGGCTTTACGGCCTGCTGGCTTACAGCGAGGGCCGCCGCCGCCGCGAGACGGGGCTGCGCATGGCTCTGGGCGCCACACCCTCGCGCATCCTCAAGGGGGTGATGGGCAAGTCGCTGCTGCTGGCGGGAGTCGGGAGCTTGGCGGGGCTGCTGCTGGCTTGGCTGTTGGCGGGCTACCTGCGAGGAGTCCTGGTGGGAGTCGAGCCTTTCTCCGCCTCGACGCTGCTTCCGGCGGCCGCCACTTTGCTCGTCTGTGCCCTGCTGGCTTCGCTGCGTCCCGCCTGGCGAGCTTCCCGCGTCGACCCCGCCCGAACCCTTTCCGAGGAGAGCTGAGCTCTCAAGACAATGCCTTGAGGAGCTTATCCAGGGCTTTGGCGCGGTGGGAGATGCGGTTCTTGGCTTTGGCCGGGATTTCGGCGAATGTTCTTTTCAGCGGAGGATAGTAGAAGACGGGGTCGTATCCGAAACCCTGTTGTCCTCGGGGAGCGTCGATAATGACTCCTTTCACGCGTCCTTCCACCTCGAAGACCTTGCCCGGCGCCATCAGGCAGAGGGCGCAGACGAAGCGGGCGCTGCGCTGAGACTCCTTGAGGGCGCCTTGGGCCGAGAGCATTTCCAGCAGGCGGCGAATACGCTCCGGATCGTTGTCGGCCAGGCGCGCCGAGTGGACTCCCGGACGTCCGTTCAAGGCATCTACTTCCAGGCCCGAGTCGTCGGCCAGGGCGGGGAGTCCGGTGAGCCGATGGTAGTGCTCGGCCTTGAGGCGGGCGTTGCCGCCGAAAGTGGATTCCGTCTCTTTGGGATGGGGTGCTTCAGGGAAGGCCTCAAGGGTGACGAGTTCGAATCCGCAGGGCTCCAAAACGCGCCGGAACTCTTCGGCCTTGCCGTTGTTGCTAGTCGCGAGAAGAAGGCGCAATGGTAAAACTCTTGAGTGTCTGCATGAGTGAGTCCAGCTTGTCTCCAAGCTCTGCCTGCAGGACTTCCTTCTGCTTGTCCATCAGTTCGCGGATGCCCTTTTCAGCCAGGTCGATCAGTTCTTCGTGCTGTTTGCGCGAGAAGGCGTGTTTCTCGGCCGTCCCCTGGATCTCCACGAAATAGCCGCGTCCGGTCATCACCACGTTCATGTCGACGTCGGCGTTGGCGTCCTCATCGTAGTGCAGGTCGAGGCGCGGGTCGACGCCGATCAACCCCACGCTGACAGCCGCCAGGTAGTCGGTCAGAGGCGCCTCTGAGATCTGCTTGTTCTCCTTCATATGGGCCAAGGCCAAGGCCAGCGCCACGTAGGCTCCGGTGACCGAAGCGGTGCGGGTGCCCCCATCGGCCTGGATGACGTCGCAGTCGACCCAGATGGTGCGTTCGCCCAGCCGTTGCAGGTTGACCACAGAGCGCAGAGCCCGCCCGATAAGGCGTTGGATTTCCTGGGTGCGTCCCGAGGGCTTGCCGCGGCTGGACTCGCGGGTCATGCGGGAATTGGTGGAGCGGGGAAGCATGCCGTATTCGGCCGTCACCCATCCCTGGCCCTTGCCGCGCAGCCAGATGGGCACCCGGTCTTCCACGCTGGCCGTGCAGATGACCCGCGTTTCGCCGGTGGTTATGAGCACTGAGCCTTCAGCGTGTTTGGTGAAGTGAGGCTCGATCGTGACCGGACGCAGTTGGTCAGATTCTCTTCCGTCGCTGCGCTTTGCCATGGGCAGCCATTCTACACAATGGCTGGCGGGGAGCAAGCTGAGCAGGGGCCGGCGCGGCTTGGCCTTCAAGGGGGCGGCTACTCGCTGAAGGGTCGGCTGATGGAGACGTGTCCGGCGAAGGTGGGTGCGTCCTGTCCCCCCACCAGGAACTTGACGCGCTTCACCTCTTCCAGATTGGCCCTCAAAGAGCGGGTCAGCGAGCGCAGGGCCCCGTATTCGCTGACGGCCCCACCCGGCAGACCGAGGGCTGTTTCCTGGGAGAGATCGACGACGGCCGTTCCGTCAGCCAAGAGGTAGACCTGGCGCAGGCGGGCCTCGGCCGGGAAGACGTTGGGTCCTTGTCCGCTTCCGCGCAGCACCTCGCCGATGATCTGGCGCGCCTTCAGGTGCGGATCCTCGAGGCGGGCCACCTCGCGCCTGATCGAGACCAGCCGTCCTTGGGGAACGCTGGAGGGACGGTAGAGGTAAAGGGTCAGCTCGATCTGATTGTCTTCTTGGTCGGCCGCTTCCAACACTTCGGGATCGGCCACGGCGGCGCTGGGCGGTTCCTCTTCCCGCTGCAGATCGCGGCTTTGAAAGAAGAACACCAGGAAGGTGATGAGGGAGGCGGCGGCCACCAGGCCCACGGCCAGCAGGATGCGGCGACGCTCGTTGGAATGGAGGAGGCTCACTGCAAGTACCTTTCCAACGCTTGCGCCAGGCTGTCCACCAGGCGGTCCTGGAAGACGGGATCGCGCAATCTGCGCCGGTCTTCAGGATGGCTCAGAAATCCTATTTCGATGAGGACGGCCGGCGCGTCCACCGGTTCCAGCAGGCGCAGGGGAATCTCCACCACCTGATTGTCGGTGCCGAAGAGCCGATTGAGGTCCTGTTGCAAGGCGACGGCCAGTCGGCGGCTCTCCGCCAGATGGCCGGACTGAGCCTCGCTCCAGGGCTTGAGCGGGGCGGCCAAGTCCGGCGCGGATCGCAATCCGTTTTGGGATGTCTGACCGAGCCTTTCCGGGGCCGGGCCGGAATCTGGCGCCGCCCCCCCCTTGCGGGCCAGGGGCACCTGCAGCGGAGCGCTCCCGAGAGGCTGGTGCACGTAGACCACCGGTCCGCCTAGCGCCGACCAGGCGTCGTTTCCCAGGTGCAGGCTGACGAAGGCTTTGGGCGCGAATCCGTTGGCGATGGCGCTGCGCTGCTCGAGGTTGAGATCGACGTCCCGGTTACGGGTCAGGACGGCGGGACGACGGGCCTGAGAAAGCCTGCGGCCGAGTCGCTCGGCAAGCTGCAAGGCATAGTCCTTCTCCGACAGTTGGCCCGCGGCAGCCGAAGAGTCGGCCGTACCTTCGCCCTGGCCGGACCGGGAGCGAAGACTCTCGATGACGCCCGCATCCCGTCCGCCGTGGCCCGGATCGAGGACGACTTCGGCCCTCCCCCGAGATCGCCGGGGTTGAGACGAAGAGTAGAGATCGAGCACATGGCGGTCAGGAGAAGTCAGCTCGAGGTACTCGTAGCGGTCGTACTGAGGACCCTTGACGAGGCGGATGGCTCCCCGTCCCAGGCGGTCGAACGTCAGAGCGGCCACGATATCCACATCGGGACGCTGCTCCGGCAGGTCCACCAGCGGACGGAACTGGCCGAAGTCGATGACCAACACCCTCCCTTGGTCGTCGATGCGGATGGGGACCGCCCGCGCCGGCTGAAAGACCACCCGCACCCGATGGGGCGGATGGTTCTGCAGGCGAACCGTCATCTCCACGTCCTGAAGCCCTGAGAAGCGGTAGCGGGTTGGCGACAGCCGGGTCAGCCGCCCGTCCAGCAGATCACGCACCACGCGATCCAGGAAATCCACGGTGACGTACCATTCTCCCTGGCGGCGCTGCCAGACGGGGGCGCTGAGCTGCACATCGGGACCTCGGTCGCGGCCCACGATGACGCTGCCCTCCCGCAGGCGGGCGGTTCCCCGCGGACCTCTGAGGGTCAGGCGGTCGTCTTGCGGCGACAGGCGCAGATCGAAGATCTCGGCCACTTCGCGCACGCGGTAGTAGCTGCGTCCCTCCTGGCGCAGGGACGTCACCCTCGAGACCTGGCTGCCGATCTCCACCTCGAGATCCTGATAGGCAAAGAGCGGACACGTCGCCCACATCGTCAGCAGCAATGCCGCCCACGGCATCCTGCCCCGTCCCGATGCAGGCCTGCGGGTCCCCGGCCTGGTGGCGTCCCCTTCCTTCATGACCGTCCATTATAGTGTCATCCTCCGATGGAAAGTTGCGCTGGCCCTTGAGCGCGCCGCGGGGCGGACAGGGTTTGCAAAAGCGCGTGCTACAATTTGGACCATGAGTGAAAGCGATCCGCGCCACACCAATCGCCTCAAGCAGGAAAGCAGCCCCTACCTGCTCCAGCATGCCCACAACCCGGTCGACTGGTATCCCTGGGGTGAAGAAGCCTTTCAGCAAGCCCGCCGACAGGACAAGCCCGTCCTGCTCAGCATCGGCTACTCGGCCTGCCACTGGTGTCATGTCATGGAACGCGAGTCTTTCGAGAACGAAGGGATCGCCGGACGCATGAACGAACTCTTCGTCAACATCAAGGTCGACCGCGAAGAGCGTCCCGACGTCGATGCCATCTACATGAACTTCGTACAGATGACCACGGGGCAGGGAGGGTGGCCGCTGACCGTGTTCCTGACTCCCGACCAGGTCCCCTTTTACGGAGGCACCTACTTCCCGCCCGAAGACCGCTACGGACGCCCCGGCTTCCCCCGCATTCTGGCGGGCGTGGCGGAGGCCTACCGCAGCAAGCGCGAAGAACTGGAAGCCTCCAAGCAGGAGACGGTGGGGCACCTGCAAAGGGCGGGCGAATGGAACCTTCCCGAGGGAGAGGTCGACGTCTCGGTGCTCGATCAGGCCGCCAAGACCCTGCTCGGAGCAATTGACCGCAGCCACGGGGGATTCGGAACCGCACCCAAGTTTCCGGCCGCCATGGCGCTGGCCTTCCTGCTGCGTTATCAGAAGCGGACCGGTTCGGCGGAAGCCGGCAATGCGGTCCGGCTTTCCTTGGACAAAATGGCCTCAGGCGGGATGTTCGATCATGTCGGCGGCGGTTTTGCGCGCTACTCGGTGGATGAACGCTGGCTGGTGCCCCACTTCGAAAAAATGCTCTACGACAACGCTTTGCTGGCCCGCCTCTACCTGGAGAGCTACCAGCAGGGCGGCCGGGAGCAAGATCGTCGGGTGTGCCAGAGCATCCTCCAGTGGGTCGAGCGCGAGATGACCGATCCTCAAGGGGGATTCTACTCGGCTCTGGACGCGGACAGCGAGGGCGTGGAGGGCAAGTTCTACGTGTGGACTCCTGATCAGACCCGGCAGGTGCTGGGAGAAGAACGGGCCGCGCTCTTCAACGAGTTCTACGACGTCAGCCCGAGCGGCAATTTCGAAGGCAAGAGCATCCCCCATCCGCTCTACGACTTGCCCTCTTTCGCCCAAAAGCACGGCCGCAGCGAAGACGAAATGGGATCTTTGCTGGAGGAGTGTCTGGAGCAACTGTTCGAGGCCCGCGAAAAGCGCGTCCGCCCAGGACTCGACGACAAGGTGCTGGCAGCCTGGAACGGAATGATGCTGACCACTTTCTCCCAGGCCGCCTTCGTCCTGCAGTCCTCCGATCTGATGGAGACGGCTCGCCGCAATGCCCGCTTTCTGTGCAGCCAGATGATGGAGGGGGACCGTTTGACGCGCACCTGGAAAGAGGGTCAGGCCAAGCTCAACGGATATCTGGAAGACTATGCGCTGGTGATCGAAGGCCTGACTGCGCTCTACCAGGCCGGGGGCGAACTGGAATGGCTGGACAAGGCGGTGGCCCTGACCGAAACCCAGATCGAGCTGTTCTGGGACGATTCCGAGGGAGACTTCTACTTCACTCCTGAGGACCACGAGGACCTGTTGGTGCGGCAGAAAGAGTATTTCGACAACGCCACCCCCTCGGGCAACGCCGCCGCCTGCTGGAATCTGCTGCGGTTGGGGATTCTTGCCGGGCGTCAGGACTTGGCCCAGAAGGCCCGCCGCATGCTGGCCAAGGTGTCGCAGGGCTGCGCACGCCATCCCCAGGGTTTCGGCTACTGGCTGCAGGCCCTGGACTTCGCCTTGGGACCGGTGGCCGAAGTGGCGGTGCTGGGTTCTCCCGACGAACGCCGGTCCTTGCTGCGCCCGCTGCGGGAGACCTTTATTCCCAACCTGGTGCTGGTTCAGGCCGAGCAGGCCGACCCCCGTAGGGCGGCTCGGGTCCCGCTGCTGGAAGGCAAAGACGCCACCCGGGCGACTGCCTACGTGTGCCGCAACTACGCTTGCCGCCAACCCGTTCACTCGGCTTCCGAACTTGAAGAGCAACTGGCCCAAATCGATGCCTGAGCCGTGCCGCTTCAAAGCCCCTGCTGGTGGGGGTACGATGCATCCATGAGTCGATTCGCCGTTTATTGGACCTTCTTGCGTCCTTTCACGCTCTTGGTTCCCGCGGCGGGGATGATCTCCGGCGCCCTGATGGGACTGGGGGCCCCGCCCCATCTGCAGTCGGTTTGGGCTTCGTCACCCTGGGGCGTGGCTTTCGACGTCGCGGCGGGAGCCGCCATGGCCGGCATCCTCAACGGCTTCTCCAACGGCATCAATCAGATCTTCGACCTGGAAGTAGACCGGGTCAACAAGCCTTCCCGTCCTCTGCCCAGCGGACGCATGAACCTGGCTCAGGCCTGGACCGTCAGCATTCTCTGCCTGCTGACGGCGCTGGCGCTGGGGGCGCTGGTCAATTGGCAATGCCTGCTGATGGCGCTGGCGGCCGTCTTCTTCACCACCATCTATTCGGCTCCTCCCCTGCGCACCAAGAGCCGGGGGCTGTGGGCCAACATCACCATCGCCATTCCCCGCGGGACCCTGCTCATCGTGGCCGGCTGGTCCTGCGTCAAGGACATCTTCGAGAGTCCTCAGCCCTGGATCGTGGGCGGCGTCTTCGGGCTCTTCTTCATGGGGGCGGCCACCACCAAGGATTTCTCCGACATCGAAGGCGACCGGCAGGGAGGATGCCGCACCCTGCCCGTCCTCTACGGAGTGCGCAAAGCCACCCTCATCATCGCGCCCTTTTTCGTGTTTCCCTTCCTGGGACTGCTGGCGGCCTGGGCGGCAGGCCTGCTGAGCGCCGATTCGCGCATCCTGGCTCCCCTGGGGCTGCTGCTCTGCTTGTGGGGCGCTTACATCGCCCGCCTCCTGCTCAAGACCAGCCATCAGTGGACGTCGGCCGGCAGCGGCGGATTCGAAAACCACCCCAGTTGGAAGCACATGTATCTCCTCACCCTGGTGGCCCAGGCCGGACTGGCTCTGGCCTACCTGGTCGCCTGAAAGGTCCCCGGCCATGTCTCTTCCCCGTGAAACGCCTACTCAACCGCTGGCTCGCGCCCTGGCCTCCCGCTTCGCTGCCTGGGACGCCTTCTTCAGCCCTCCGGGCCGGCCGCTGCTGTGGCTGCTCTTGACCACTCCCCTGGCGGTGGCGCTGGGCCTGCTGGCCGGAGGCCTTTGGCTGCCTCTTTTGCAGGCTTGCGCCTTTTACCCCCTCTTCGCCGCCCGCCTCTTTCGGTCGCGATGGAAATCCGCCGTGGCCGCCGCGCTGCTGTGGGCTTTTTGGACGGCCCTGCTGGTGGGGACCGTTTCCTACGCCGCCCCCGAGTGGAGCTCCCACCGCATTCTCAGGGCCCAGGCCTATCAAGAGGAAATGTTCACCTGGGTGGAAAGCGGGCGGGGAGCGGAGGGCGACATCAGGCTCTTCCTGCCCCAGCACGCCCTCCATCTGGGGCTCTTCTCCTTGCTTTGCCTCCTCTCCCTGGGATTCCTGGGCCTGCTGATGGGCGCCGTGCTGATGAACTACATGTCGTTCTATGTGGGGACGCTGCTGGGTTACGCGCTGGATATGGCGACTGTACTGGCCATGGCTTGGCCGCCCTGGGCCATGTGCCGGGTGGCCGGATTCATCTTCATCGCCGCGGCGCTCAGCGGTTGGGCGGCCCGGCGCCTGGGGTTGCCGGACCTTGCAGACTGCCGGCTGCGGCCGGCGTTGGCCGCCGGCGCCGCCTTGATCGTTATGGACGTCTTTCTTAAATGGTGGCTGGCGCCATACTGGCAGCCGCTGCTCAAGGTGTCTACCCGACTGCCTTGATAGCATCTCACCGAATCGGTTTCGGCAATTTTTTGTGGCGCGCGTTGAACGTTCTGGTTGACGGCCTCCGTCTATGGGTCTAGAATAACAGGGAAGTCTGAGCCTGCATCGGAAGTGTGCGCGCACTTCGAGCGCGTACCGAGAGAGTGTGTATGAGGGGAAATCGACTCCACTGGCTAATTGCAGCCGTCATTTTGGCCCTGCTGTATCCGTGCAGCCTGATGGTCGCGGCCTCTCCTGCCGAGTCTGAATCGGGCGATTTGACGGCCCGCATCACCGACGAAAAGGGCCAGCCCCTGTCTGGCATCCTCGTCAGTTTGCAGGGAGCGTCCCAAGACCTGCCCATCCTGGCCCGGACCAACGCCTCGGGCCTGGTTTTCCTCAAAGACATCGCCAGCGGCACCTACGAAATCCTCGTCCGCAGCGGACGCTTCCGCAACGCACGCGATACCGACATCCAGATACGTCCGGGCCGCACCGAACTGGTGACGGTCATGTTGCAGCAGATTCTGGGCGTCGAGATCGCCGAGGACCAGAATCTCAATCAGGCAGCCTTCTTCCGCGGCGCCAGTCAGCGCCGCGTCGTGTTCCGAAGCGACGACAACGGCGACATCGGCGGTGAGACCCTGGAATGGGGCCGGCCCAGCCGGGCCGTCCTCAACGTGACGTCCAGCCCGGGGCTGGGAGGCGACTATCTGGTTTTCCCGGCTGATTCGGCTTCCTCCACCATTACCAACTTCGCCGTTGAGAATCCTCTCGGGTTCAGCGGTTCCTCGGTACTGGCCGGGCAGCTCAGTTCGGGCGAAGATTCGATGTGGCGGCTCAAGAACTTCATCAACTACCAGATGAGCGAGCGCCACAGCCTTCAGGTCTACATCGGCTACGGACGCTTGAGCTTCGACCAGCCTCACCTGACACTGGGCGATTCGCCCCTGCAGGGCGGGGGCGCCGATCTGTCTCAGATCAGCGGGCCTCTGCGCTCCCTCAGCCTGGGACTGCAAGACCGCTGGGACTGGGGCCGCACGTTGACGCTGGAGTGGGGTTTCGAGCTGAATCAGGTTCGAGCCCACGACACCCATAACTTCGCCAGCCCCAACGTCAGTCTTTCCTTTGAGCCGCGGGAGGGCACCGAGTTCCGCCTGCTGGCCGCCTCCAAACGCGACACCGTGACCAACAGTCTGGCGTTGCCCAGCGGCGACAGCATCAACTTGTCCGACTCCTTCTATGTCTCCCGGGTGGGGGACGAGTTCCGCCTGGGAACGACCCGTTATCAGCAGGCCAGCCTGCGCCAGCAGGTGGGGGAATCAAGTTTCGTCGAGGCCGCCGTCTTCAGCAATGAGATGGACGGCGCCGGGCGCCCCTTTGCCGTAGACGGTCTTTCCCACGGTCTGCAAGTGTTGCAGCTCGACGGCCGCCAAGCCGATACCAGCGGCTACCGGCTCATCTACGAACGCCGCATCAACGACCATCTCAAGGCCTCCGTGACCTACCTCTACAGCCGTGCCTACGGTTTGGATGAGGAGGGAGGACCTCTGCAAGCCGTCGGCTACCAGGACTTGGCCAGCCTCTTCCGGCGTCACGGCTATCACAGTCTGGCCACCCAAGTGGACGCCTACCTGCCCTTCAGCAAGACCACGGTCACCGCCTTGGTCAAGCTGGTCCCCGAGGGCAACCCCATTCCTTCCCTGGACGCCTACAGCGACCGTTACCAGACTTCCAACGAGAGCGTCAACGTCTTCGTACGCCAGATCCTGCCCATGCCTCAGGGGCTCTTCGACTTCCTGGGGCTGGACTTCTTGACGCCTCAGCACATCGAAGCTCTGCTGGATGTCCGCAACCTGACCAACCAGGACGTAGGCACCGTCGAAACTCCGATGGGCGACCTGGTGCTGCTACAGAACCCCCGCACGGTTCGCGGCGGCATCGCCGTCCGCTTCTGAACCTGCTGCGACTTCCGGCCCGCCGATGGCATCTTTCAAGGGGAGCGGGAGGCTGCGGCCCAAATGCCGATCCAAATTCTTGAACCCTGCTTCGCTTATTTGGATCGGGAGGAAGCGGAAATAAGCCTGAAGCCGCTTGCGGCGTTTCTCCGAGCGGGAAAGAGGCCCTTATTTGGGGCCATTCGCTGTGAGCCGCCATGCATGGCATCAAAGTTGCTTCTCTCGGGGCGGAGAACCGCCGCCGGCTTGATGCGGTTCTTTTTCCGCTAGAGGTAGGGCGAACCAGATGGCAATCAGTGAGCGATTGAAGACAGTGCTGGCACTGATCGTCACGGCGCTGGCCGTGTGGATCGGTGTGCTTAATCTGCATCAGCGCTTCTCTCATCCGCTCTATGATCAAGGCGTCCTATGGTCCCAATCCGAGCAGGGATTGGTTGCCGAGGAGGTGCTCGATTCGCCCCTCTCCAACTCCCAGGGAGCCACGCTGGAAGCAGGCGACTTGCTGGTCTCCATCGACGGACTGCCCATCGAGGACTTCAATGACTACAACGACGTGGCCTCTCACCTGGAGAGCACGCCCGGCCAGCCTGTCGAGTACGTCATCCGCAAGGCCTCCAGCGGTGCTGAAGTCGCTCTCAGCGCCCCCGTCCGCCTGAGCCTCCGCCTGCTGCCCATCGACTTCGCCTTGCCCTTCCTGGCTGTGGGTTTCCTGGCCATCGGCGGCTTTGTCTACCTGCGCAACTGGAGAGCCCGCGGAGCGTTCCACTTCTACGGCCTGTGCCTGGCCTTCTTCGTGATGCTCCTCTATCGCATCTCGGGCAGCGGCGACGCCGTCGATCAGATCGTCTTTTGGGCCGACGGCCTGGCCTTTCTGGCGGCGGGACCGCTCCTGCTCAATTTCGCCGTCACCTTTCCCAAGCCTCTCCCGCTCTTGCAGAGGATGCCGCGGCTGAAGGGTCTCATCTACCTCCCCTTCGGCCTGCTGGCCTTCCTCTACGCTCTGTGGTTTCGGGGATTGCTGCAGCCCTTTGGGCTGCCTTTCGATCTGGCCACTTCCTACTGGTGGGATCTGGTCCACCTGGCTCATCTGCTGCTCTTCCTGGGGCTGAGCGCCTGGGCACTGCTGCATGTGCAGCGCGCTCAGGCCGATGTGCGCGAGAGCCGGCAGATTCAGTGGATCACCGCCGGCCTCTTTTTCGGAGGCCTGCCTGTCATCCTGCTTTACCTGCCCCAGGCTGCGTGGGGATCGCACTTGGGCGGTCTGCTCGATTTTTCGGTGCTGTCGCTGCTGCTGGTTCCCCTGGGCTTCGCCTATGCCATCACCCGCTACCGCTTGATGGACGTGGACGTGATCTTCAAGAAGGGCGCCGTCTACGCCCTCACCTCGGCGGCTCTGCTGGGGATTTACCTGGCGCTGGTGCTGGGCTTGGGCCGCCTGGTGCAAGGTTTCTATACCTCCGACGAGTCGTTCACGGTCTTCGCGGCTTCAGCCCTGGTGCTGGGATTCGTTTTCGCCCCCCTGCGCAACTGGGTGCAGGGCTACCTGGACCGCCGCTTCTACAAAGCCGAGTACGCCTACCGCGCCTCCTTCGCCGAATTCGAGCGCACCCTGGGCTCGGAAACTCGCCTGTCCGAACTCACCCACAAGATCTGTGAACGGGTTGAAGCAGCCTTGAGCATTCGGCCGGTGACGATCTTCCTGCGGGACGATCAGGAATCGGGGTTGTTTCATCTCTACCGTTCGGCGGGCCGCTTCGCCCTGGCTCAACAGGACGGCAGCGTGAGGCTGCCGGAGCAACTCCTGAACGCCTCCGAGGCCACTCACATTCCCGTCCAGGGCGAGGGCGGACTGGGGCTCTCCCATCTGATCTTCGGGGACTGGGGCATCGAGTACGTGCAGCCTCTGAGAGTCAGGGGACGCATTATCGGATTCATGGGCTTGGGTCGCCGCAGCGACGGCCACCCACTTTCCAGCGAAGACCTTTCCATGCTCTCGACCTTGGCCGGCTACGCCGCCATCGCCGTCGACAACGCCATCCTCTACGATTCGTTGGAGAACAAGGCCGGCCAGCTCAACCGGCTCCGGGCCTACAGCGAAAACGTGGTCGAGAGCATCACGGTAGGCGTGGCTGTCCTATCGCCCGAGGGCCGCGTGACGGTGTGGAACAACGCCATGGAGACGCTCTACGGGCTGAGCCGCAGCGAGGCCGAGGGCCGCCCCTTCAAGGAGCTGATGCCCGAAGGAGTGTTGGAGGCCGTACGCAACTTGCTGGACGGACCGGGATGGGCCGTCGAATCCACCCGCAACCTTCGCAAGACGCGCCTCAAAGACCGGCAGGGACGCGAACATTTGACCAACATCACCCTGACGCCTTTCGTGGCCCAGGAAGGGCTCGATTCCGGCTTGCTGGTGCTCTTTGAAGACATTACCGAAAGGATCCAGTTGGAAGGCCAGTTGCAGCAGGCCGAGAAACTGAGTTCCATCGGACTTTTCGCGGCCGGAGTGGCCCACGAGGTCAACACCCCGCTGGCGGGGATCTCTTCCTACGCCCAGATGCTGCTCGGCCGCATATCGCCCGAAGATCCCTCCTACGAGACCCTGAAGAAAATCGAGTCGCAAAGCTTCAGGGCCTCCGAGATCATCAACAACTTGCTCAACTTCGCCCGAGTCAACGACGCTCAACCCACTGAAGTGAACCTGAACACTCTGATGGTGGAAACCGTCTCTCTGCTGGAACCGCAGTTCAAGAAGGGACAGGTGGAGGTGGATGTCGACCTCGATCCCTACCTGCCCAAGACGGTGGGAGTGGGGGGAAAACTCCAGCAGGTTTTCATGAATCTGTTCATCAATGCGCGCGACGCCATGCCGGAGGGCGGCAATCTGCGCGTCCGCACCTATCGCGAAGACGGCCAAGCCGTTGTCGAAGTCGAAGACTCGGGCAGCGGAATCAGCCCTCAGGACCTGAAGCGCATCTACGATCCTTTCTTTACCACTAAGGAAATCGGCAAGGGAACGGGATTGGGACTGTCCGTCTCCTACGGGATCATCCAGGAGCACCAAGGACGCATCAGCGTCGACAGCCGCCCTGGCCAAGGCACGGTTTTCCAGGTAAGGCTCCCGATCAAGCGGTTGAACTGACAGCTCCCCCTGGAGCTCGGCCCGGCCCCGGGAGGAGCCGTGGCGGCGTCCGGGTATTCTCTGGCGGTATGAAGGCTGGAACGTCATGAGCAAAGAACCGTCCGTTTTGGTGATCGACGATGAAGAGGTGATGCGCGACGTCATCAGCCGCCTCTTGGAGCAGGAGGGCATCCGGGTCCTCAGCGCCGCCCGTCCCGAGGAGGGCCTCAAGATCTTCCGCGAGGAGTTGGTGGACGTTGTTCTGCTCGACCTGATGCTGCCGGGCATGGACGGCCTCAAGGTGCTGGAGGAGATCTTCAAGACCGACCGTGACGCGGTGGTCATCATGATTACGGCCTATGCCTCCATCGAGAATGCCGTCAAGGCCACCAAGCTGGGCGCCTTCCAGTTCATCACTAAGCCCTTCAAAAACGAGCAGCTCCTGCAGGTGGTCAAGAACGGACTCGAGAAACGGGCCCTGGCCGAAGAAAACCGCCTCCTCAAACGCACCCTCAAACAGCGCACCTCCTTTCACAGCATCATCGGAAAGAGCGAACAGATGCAACGCGTCTTCGACCTCATCTCCCAGGTGGGGCCCGGACGCAGTACCGTGCTGATCTACGGCGAGAGCGGCACCGGAAAGGAGCTGGTGGCCAAGGCAGTCCACCACTGCAGCCCGCGGGCCGAAGAGCCTTTCGTTCCCGTCAACAGCGGCACCATTCCCTCAGACCTGCTGGAAAGCGAACTCTTCGGCCACACCAAGGGCGCCTTTACCGGGGCCACCTCGGCCAAGAAGGGCCTCTTCGAAGTGGCCGACGGCGGAACCCTCTTCCTGGACGAGGTGGGAACGGTTCCCATGGAAACCCAGGCCAAGCTGCTGAGAGTGATTCAGGAAAGGGAATTCCGGCCGGTGGGCGGCCTCGAGAACAAGAAAGTGGACGTGCGCATCATCGCCGCCACCAACGTCGACCTGAGAAAGGCGGTGGACGAAGGCGAGTTTCGCGAGGACCTTTTCTACCGCCTCAACGTCATCTCCATTCATCTGCCGCCCCTGCGCGACCGCCGCGACGACATTCCGCTGCTGGTCGACCACTTCGTGCGCGTCTACTGCGAACAGAACGAGCGAGATCTCTGCAGCGTCGATCAGACCGCCTTGCGGCTGCTCATGGAGCACTCCTACCCCGGCAATGTCCGCGAACTGGAGAACATCATCGAAAGGGCCGTGGTGCTGGCTCCTCCCGAGGCCGTCATCGACGAGGAACTGCTGCCCCCCGAAGTGACCGAAGCTTCGAGCGGCATCGGCTACAAGATCATGAACGAAGGCGCCTCCCTCAAGGAGATGGTGCAGGAATTCGAAAAGAGCCTGATCGTCACCGCCCTCAAGAAGACCGATTGGAACCAGAAGAAGGCGGCTTCCATACTACGTGTCAATCCGACCACGCTGAATGAAAAACTCAAGCGGCTGGAAATCCGCATACCGACTTAGTCCCTGGCCTGCGCCAGGCCAACTAGGGCCACTAGGTGGCCAACAAGTTCACACACGTGTCAAGTTTCAGTGACCGCGGTGAAGTCCCAATTGCCTCTCGGCGGTATGAGACTGCTCGCTACGACTAGGCGGACGAACCGAGATAGGCCCAGACGACCACGGTCATGTCGTAGAGGGCATGAGCGGCAATCGGAGCGGCGAGGTGGCGTTGCTGCAAGTAGAGAAACCCGAAGATCGCACCCAAGACAGCCGCCGCAGCGGCTTTGTCGGGCCCCTGAAGCAGGTGGAGAGCGCCGAAAAAGAGACTCCACAGAGCCAGTCCCAGCCAGACGCCGCCCAGGTCGCGTCCGAACCGCTCCAGCACGAAGGCCCGTTGGATCTCTTCCTTGAATCCTCCCACCGCCAGACTGGAGAGCAGAAAGAAAAAGAGGTCGAGGGGACCCTTGATGAGCTGCAAGAGGGGATTCTCGAGCGAGGACCAGCGGGGGAGAAATTCGGCGAAGAAACGGATCACCAGGTAGGCCGCCAGCAACAGCAGGGGGACGCTCAAGATACCCTTGAGCGCTTGAGCAAAAGCCCGGCTGCGCCGCCAGCCAATGTCTTTCCAACCCTGACCTTCCCAGCGCAGGAAGAAGAAAATCAGCAGCAGCGTGAAAAGCGATTCCAGCAAAAGAAAGGCGAACAGGTGCCCGCGATGCACTTCCAGCCGGCCGGGATCGGGCAAGCCCAGCACAAGACTCGCCGCCACCTGTCCGAATACGGCCACCGCCGCGACTTGGAAGGCGCTTCGGAAGCGCCGCAGGAATCGCTCTTCGCCTCTCATGCGGAGGTGATTTTAACGGTCTCAGCCACTTCTCGAAAGTTCCGGCATCTATTGATGGGATTTTTGTTGTAGAAAGGCTTGGTGCGGCTATAATGCCGTTTCTAAGGAGGTTTTTGACATGGCACGGGGCTATGACAACGAGGAATATGAAGAATTCGACGACGACGATTATGTAGACGATGACGACTTCGATGACGAAGACTTCGATGATGACGACTTCGACGAAGACGACTTCGACGATGACGACGATCTCGATGACGACGATCTCGATGACGACGATTATGACGACGACTTCGACGAAGACGACTACGACGACTTCGACGAGGATGACGACGACGATTACGACGACTTCGAGGACGACTTCGACGACGAGGACGACGAAGACGACTATGACGACGACTTCGACGGCAACGGCGACTTCGATTACGAGGACGACGACGATTTTGACGAAAGAGGTGGCGGAAGGTATAAAAGGAAGGGGTATTATCATTGAGCCCGCGCGCCTGATCGCCCCTCGGAGGCGTAGGCGGATTGCCCAAGAGGCGCTGCAGCCTGCATTCGAGTTGGCTAAAGCGCCCAAACGCTAGTAAACTAGCAAGTTAGGACTTTCGGCGAGGCTGTCGCGGCGAATCGTTCGCCGGCCGGCGGTCATTTCTGTGGAAGCCAAAGTCAGAGCAGCAGAACGCTTCAAGTAGATTAGATAGATGAGGAGGAATGACATGCTTCGCCTACGAGTGTTGCTGACGATATGTCTCGTGCTCCTGCTGGCTGCCGGACTGGCCGCCCAGGACAACGGGAAAATCAAGCAGTTGACCCCGACCTACAGTGGATCGACCGGACTCTTCAGCACTCCTTTCGCAGACACCCTGCGGCAAGGAGAGTTCTCATTTTCGCTGAACGCCTACTACGCACACCGCGAACCCGGCGATCTCTCCCTGACCGTCTTTCCCATCACCGCTACGGTGGGTCTGACTGACCGCATCGAGTTCTTCGCCTCCTACGAGATTCACAAGCGGGTGCACGCCAGCCAGATCCAGACCAATACGGTCTTCCCGGGAGCCAACCAGACTCCTACCCAGATCGGCCCCCGCGGCTGTTTGCCCAACGACTGCACCACCAGCTTCTTCAACGACACCCCGTTTCTTGACGTTGGTTTCGGCAGCGGTCCCGGCGAACTCTCTTTAGGCGCCAAATTCAACATCCTCTCCGAGCGCCGCGGAGACGCCCTGGGACTGGCCGTACAGCCGGTCGCCAAGTTTCACCTGGATGCCAGCCGTGGACGTCTGGCCCGCGGACTTTCCTCGGGAGCCAACGACGCCGGCTTCGACTTCATCCTCTCCAAGGACATGCCCAACAGCGGAACCTTCACCGCCAGCTCGGGCCTGATGATCACCGGCGACCCCAACGGTGTGGACCGCCAGAACGAGTGGAACTTCGGACTGGGTGTGGGAGTTCCTCTGGGAAGTGCCAAGAAGGTGCACTTCATCGGCGAACTGACGGGTACCGTCTTCTACGGTGAACGCCGCGGCCTGGCCAATCCTCACAACCCCGTCGACGTGATCGGCGGACTGAGGGCCTTCCCGGCCAAGTGGCTGGCCATTTCGGGCGGCTACATGGGCTATGTCGGCGCCAACATCGACGAAGCTTTCGGCATCGACGAGACCGACCGTCACGGTTTCTGGGCCCAGTTGGCTTTGCAGCGCAAGATCAACCGTCCTCCGACGGTGAGCTGCAACCCCGCCCAAACCACCATCACCGAAGGCGAGTCGGCCACCGTCAACGCCCGCGTCAGCGATCCCGACGATGACAACCTGACCATGACTTGGTCGGCTTCCGGCGGACGCCTGAGCGACAGCGGAACGTCTGCCACCTTCGATTCCACCGGTCTCGAGGCCGGACGCTACACCGTCAAGCTGGACGTCAGCGACGGCGAGGCCACGGCCTCCTGCTCGGCTGATGTCAATGTCGAGAAGAACAAGCAGCCGCCCACCATTACCTGCCAGCCGGGCAGCGTCAGCGTCACCAAGGGCGAGTCGGCCACGCTCAATGCCCAGGCCTCCGATCCCAACGGGGACGCCCTGACCTATTCCTGGACCGTCAACGGCCAATCGGTCAGCAACAACAGCCCCACCTTCGAGTTCGGAACCGCCCAGCGCAACCCCGGCAGCTACACGGTTGAAGTGACGGTCACCGACGTGGACGGCATGACTGCCTCCTGCAGTTTCGACGTCACCGTCAACCGCCGTCCCAACAACTGTCCCGAGGTGAGCCTGTCGGTCGATCCCACCGAGGTCTACGCCGGCGAAGATGTCCAGGCTACGGCCCAGATCAGCGATCCCGACGGCGATCCCTTCACCGTCGAGTGGTCGGTCGACGGACGCACCCGCACCGGCAGCGGCAACAGCTTCACCATCGATACTTCCGGCTTGGCCGGCGGATCGCATACGGTGGAAGCCAAGGCTACCGATGACCGCGGTTGCGAGGGCAGCGACTCGGCCACCTTCAATGTGACCGAGAAGGTCATCATCCAGATGCCTCTGGACAACATCGGCAAGGCCAAACTGGACGAGATCGCCCTCAAGATGCAGCAAGAACCCCGCCTGCGAGCCGTCATCACCGGGTACACCGACGACACCGGCTCAGAGGCCGTCAACGAGCGGGTCGGTCTGAGACGCGCTAATCGCGCCAAGGCCTATCTGGTCGATGAACGCGGCATCAGCGAGGACCGCATCGAAGTCAAGAGCGGCGGCGAAACCAATCCCATAGCCGACAACTCCACGGCTGAGGGACGCAAAGAAAACCGCCGCGTCGAAGTTGAGCTTTCCGTCCCCTAGACGGCAGGCTGGAGCTTCGCTAACCGTCGGGCCTCCTCGCAGCAATGCGGGGAGGCCCTTTTTGCGCCAATTTGCGGCCCGCCAAGGGTCCGCGAAGGTTGCCTTTACCAGGGGCCAATCGGTTATCCTCTAAGGATGCTGTCGCACATGAACCAGATCGCCAAGTCCCTTCCGCAGTTGTGCCGGCTTTTGCTTCTCTCTTGCTGCTGCTTCCTCGAGGCTCAGCCCGTGGAAGAAGTCGAGTTGGAGGTGCTGGGGCCTTTCGGGGGCGATGTGCGTTCCCTGGCCATTCATCCCCAGCGGCCCGACACGGTATTTCTGGGCACTTCCGACAGCCAGATCTTCAAGTCGACCGACGCCGGCCTGAGCTGGGAGCGCTTGCTGCCGGGACTGCCGCAGCGCCATCTGGTAGTCGACAACCTGCACTTCGACCCAGCCGACCCCGACACGCTCTATGTCGGAGCTTGGGAAACTAAAAGCGACTACGGCGCGCTTTTCGTGACCCGCGACGGGGGGAAGGACTGGCAGGAGATTCCGCTGGGGCAATATCAGATGAGCATTCGCGCCATCGCCGTGGCGCCCTCCGATTCCCAGGTCATCGCCCTGGGCATTTCCGAGGGGGTCATCCTCAGCCACGACGGAGGGGCAAGCTGGCGTCGGGTAACCCGCGGCTACCGCAGCCTCTACAACGTGGAATCCCTGGCTTTCGACCCCAGCGACGGGCAGACCCTCTACGTGGGAACCTGGAGGCGCGGTTGGAAAACCGTCGACGGGGGACGGACCTGGAAGCCCATGCACCAGGGAATGGCCTTCGACAGCGACATGTTCAGCCTGCTGGTCTCGCCACGGGATCCCCAAGTGCTCTTCTCCAGCGCCTGCACGGGCGTCTACAAGTCGACCAACGGCGGAGAGAGTTGGGTCAAGCTGCGCAATGGCCTGCCTAAAGAGGCGAAGCGCACTCGCATGCTGCATTTCGATCCTGCCGACCCCTCCATCGTCTACGCGGGAACCACCGTCGGGCTCTATAAAACCGAGGACAACGGCGCCCGTTTTGAAGAAATCTATCCAGGAGTGGTGGTCAACGCCATCGCTGTCCATCCTCTCGACAGCCGCATTGTGCTGGTGGGGGTGGATGACGCCGGAATCCTGCGCAGCCAAGACGGCGGACGCACTTTTCAGCCCTCCAACCAGGGCTTCACCCATCGCCACATCTCAGCCCTGGCCTCGGCTCCCGGAGACTCCGGACACTACTATGCGGCCATAGCCTCGGACGGATCCCATGGAGGGTTTTTCATCACCCGCGACCGGGGCCGCCACTGGCAGTCTTACAACGACGGATTGGAGGCGGCCGTGTCCTCCATCCGCCGGATCCTGCCCTCGCCTGACGGCGAAGTGCTGCTGGTCACCGGGGATGGCCTCTACCGGGGACGGCCCGGCCAGTCTTCCTGGACTCCTCTGCAACTGCCCAAAGGGCCTCAGATCGGCGATCTGGCCCCGGTGCCGGGCCGCGACCAATTGCTCCTGGCTACTGCCCAGGGGGGCCGTTTGGCCGATCTGTCTACGGGACGCCTGCGCTCCATCGACCTGGGCGTTTACGAGGGACCCGTTCACGCCGCCTTGCAAACCCCCCAGGGCGGACTGATGGTGGGGACCGAGATGGGCGTCTTCTTCAGCCAGGACGGCGGAGAGAGCTGGGCCATCCGCGTCCAGGGCCTGCCCTACACCCCGGTGCAGCGCCTGCAGGTGGCGGGGGACGGGGCCGTAGTGGCGGCCACTCCGCGGGGACTCTACCTGAGCAGCGACCAGGGCCTGACCTGGAATCCGGTGGAAGGGCTGCGCCGTGACGGCCTGACCGCCGTGACCGCCGATTCCGGCCGCCGGCTCTTCGCGGCCGATCTGAGCGCCGGTTACTTGTTCTCGCGCTCTCCGGAGGATGGTTCCTGGCGGCGCCTGCGTCTCAAGGACGCTTCCAGGGTAACCGCCCTGGCCGCGGCGTCCGACGGTTCCCTGCTGGTGGGGACCCTCACCGACGGGCTGTGCCGGCTTGATTTCCCTGCCCGGGCCGCCATGGAAGCCGGGTCGCGTTGAGGACTCGCCATGTCCCTGCCTTCCTATTCAACCGCCTTGCTGCTGGTGGCCGGCGCCATGCTGGTGTTGGCCGGACTCTACCTCTCGCGCCGCCTCTGGCAGGTCGAGGGAGGGGGCTTGCAGAGTTTGCCCGGAAACGATCCCGACTATGGCGAGCAGATCATGCCGCTGATGATCTACGAAGAGCGCTATCCCGCCTTCGGACGCATTGCCGCGCTCGTCTTCGGCCGCTTCCCGCTTTCCCGCTTTCTGCCCGACGAGGACTTCCGGCGGGCCCTCGACTACTTGAGCCGGCAAGCCTTCCAAGAGGCCTCCAGCCGGTCCGCTGAAGCCGCCATGTGCGTCATCGTCAAGACCTTCGTTTCCGACCCCGAAGTCCAATACCGCTGCCGCCCTCTCGACGAACTCGTCGACCAGTTCCTGGCCGAGATCGAAATCGACTGATGGCCAGACGCCTTCAGGATGCTGCTAAACTGTTCTGTTGAGATAGCCAATGGGTTCCCGCGTGAGGAGAGCGTGGCAGCCTCGAACAACAGATGGGCAGATGATGCGTTTCGTGATCCTTTGGTGGTTGCGGTCGGTTCAGCGGCGGCCATTCTCGAGCTTTCTGTTGATGGTGACGTCTTTCTTGCTCACGCTCTCGACACCTGATCTACTAGGCGGCGAACCTAATCCAGGCGCAGCATTCAGCGCCTCCCTGAGGTGGATTGCTACAATATCGATGGGAGCCATCGTGGCTTTCACCGTCTACTCGATGCAGAGGGATGCTGCTCAAGCCAAAGCGCTTCTTCACTTGTGGGGTCATGCTCGCCTCCAGCTGTTCTTGCTGGAAATCAGCGTTCCAGCTTTGCTTGGTGGGCTGCTCGCTTTCCTGACTTGGCCTGGTCTTTCTCAAGCCGGGCTTCTCGCGTTGGCGTCAATGGCGATCGTCTATTCATCCGGCGCAGCAATCGCTCTGGCGATAGCTCCACGTTCCAGTCCCGACCGCTAGCCTGAAGACCCGCTTCCCGCTCGGATCGAGTTTCACCGTCTCTCGCTGTATATGCCATGTTGATAATAGTTGAAAATAAGTTGACATTTAATTGTACTTATGGTAATACCGCATGAAACTCTAGATAGGTAGTCTATGATTGTACACTCGATAGCTGTTGTCTGAGGCTTGCCGCTTCATCCGACACTCAAGGAGATGAGGTGATCATGCGGAAAATTATGCTGATCTGTTTCGCGATGGCTTTCTTGACTGTCGCTGTGCTATTCGATCCAGCGATGATCAGCGGCGAACCCCCGTGCAGGCTGGTGGCCGAATGGGGCGAGCGGAATGCAGAACATCTGCCCAAGGCGTATTGGGAAATCGTGACTTTCCCCTATCCATACCGAATTCAGATCTTCTCTCGCCTAACTTCGGACGAGAAGGCCCGCTTCTTTCAAGAACAGATCTCCAACTTTCTCGCTTCCGATGCCGGCTTGTCAGAAGGCCAGGTCCGCTTTCTAGAGGAGGCCCGTCAGGGCCTTAGTCGTGATCTCTATGAAGGCTCCTCGGATCCTGCCTTCCTAGTAAGGTACGAAGCAGAGGCAGCCGAGATCCTCGGTCCGGAACTGGCATTGAGTCTCTTCCAGACTCTGGGCCCGCGTGAAGTCAAGACACCTCTAGGCTTACTTGCCATCCGAACCAATCTGACAGCGCTGGTGAAGGGCTGGTTCACAGCGACGGCCTTCACAGGCTCGTGTATCTGCAATCAGAATATCTGGTGTCAATGGTATGGATGGGGCAACTGCGACCTCGGTGTCTGCGAGGCCACCGTTGCAGGGTGCGGTCTCTTCGGGAATAGCGAGTGCACTGGCGGTTGTGAGTTCTTTGATGAGGATCCCACTCAGAGCGGCGGAGCAAGCTGAGCTTCTTTTCAAGACCTTTCGGAGGGCCTCATGCCATCTTTGGCACCAGAACCGGCTTCCCACCAGGCCATCGAGATCGAAAGGGTGAAGTTCTGCGCCGGAGTCTGCGCCGCAGGACACCAGCGAGTATTGCTCCAGGATTTGAATCTCAGTGTTTCCCCTGGAGAATTCCTCACCATCACAGGGCCAAGCGGGATCGGTAAATCTACACTTCTTGACCTCATTGGTGGAATCAGGTTGCCTGAGGCAGGCGCCATTCGCATCTTTAACACCGAGATCTCGCTTTTAGGGGGACGCGCTCGCCGCCGTCTAAGGCGCTTGTGCATTCATTATGTGGATCAAGGCCTTCACCTCCTGCCACACTTGACTGTCCTCGAGAATCTGTCAGCCAGCCAGTTCTTCCAGGGCTGTTCCAATTTGATGACTGTGGAGAAAGCTATCGAAGTCCTGGGGCTGACAGAAAAGCGGCGCTCTCTTCCCTATCAACTCTCTGGAGGTGAGCGGCAACGGGTTCGCATCGCCCAGGCACTAGTGACCGAGACGCCGATACTCCTGGTCGATGAACCATCTTCTAACCTTGACGCCGAGAATGCTCTGCGCGCTTTCGAATGCTTGCAGGCACAACACCAAGGGGGGAGGACCATCGTCATGACGACCCAAGACAAGACTCTCCTTCGTGCTGCCCCCAAGGTAAAAAGCCTCGAGGAATTTCAGGCTGGCGGACGTCAAACATAAAAGGGCTCAGTTCCCCCCTTTGATCAACCAGTTCCTGGCCGAGATCGAAATCGACTGATGGTGCAGGAGGCCTGGCGGCGGAGGGCTCTCCAAGCCTGGTTAAAGGGACAGTGCCTTGTGCTAGAGTGCCTTTGGTGGACTGGAAAAGCGAAATCAAGAAGAAGCTTGAGGAGCACGCACAGAAGAAGCAGGATCTGTCCGCGCCGCAGGATGAGGACCCGGCCCAGGAGCCGGATGCAGCCGAGGGAGCTTCCGAGAACGGAACCGAAGCTTCGGAATTTACGGTTTCGCTGGGCCAGCGTCCTACTCTGAAACGCCCTCCCAACACCTTCCTCCGCGACGAAACGTTCACGCTCCCCTCGCCGCAAGAGCTGGCGGGGAAGGGAATCGACGCCCCGGCCGATGACGCTTTTCCCCCAGAGGAAGCGGGTCCGGACCCCGCTGCGGATACGGAGAGCGAGGAGGACGATCAGCCGGAAGCTGTCGAAGCCGCCGAGGAGGAAATCCAGGAGAAAGCCGCGGCAATGCTTTTCGAAGAGGCGCCCGAGGCGGAGGATGAGGAGGAGGTCGACGAGATCCAAGAGGCCGATGAGGCCGACCAAGCCGATGAAGCGGTCCAACTGGAACTGCTGGAACGCGCCTTGGCACCGGACCGCAAAAAGGGCGGGGAGGAGGCCCAGGACAGATCCATCGTCACCTTCCAAGACCGCACCGATACCCAGCTCTCGCCCCTTGACCGGCCTTTGCAGCGCGGCGATTGGGAAAGCGACGACCCGCAAAGCGTCTCAGGAGGGTTTTTACGCGATCAGTCTCAAGAGCAAGGCGATGAAACCCCCGATTCCTCAGACTCGCCCTATCGGAACGACTTCCCAGACGAAGACCTGGATGAGGCTGATGAACTGTGGGTGCCCAGGGAGATCTTCGTTTCTCGATTCCTGGCCGGCCTGGTGGACCTGATTCTGGCCTCCTTCACCGGACTGGTGTTCGCTTTCGGGGCCTCCCGCCTGCTGGCCTTGGACTTGCTCACACGCCCTGCTTTGGAGATCGGCGGCATACTGGGCTTGATCTTCTTCCTGGTCGGCTCGGTCTTCTTTCTGCGCTTGAGCGGACAGACGCCGGGAATGCAGCTCACCGAACTGCGGGTGCTCCACCAGGAGTCCCCATCGGTGCCCACCGGAGCCGCCCTCATCCGTGTGCTGGCCTTCCTGCCTTCGCTGGGACTGCTTTTCGCGGGACTGCTGTGGGGACTCTTCGATCCCTGGGCCCGCTGCCTCCATGACCGCCTCTCTCAAACCCGCGTGGTCTACCGCAAAAACCACTAGTGCTGCCGGTCATAAGTTCTGAGCCAGGCCGTCGTTTTTTGTCCCTTCTGAAAGGGACAGATCCGCCCAGGCCCGCGACTGTGTTAGAAGTCAAGTCCGGGCTCGCTGAAGGCGAGCGATTCGTCAGCCCAGGGTCAGCCCCGGCGAGCGCCAGCGAGACGGCGGCGCCACCCTGGGTTTCAGACGGCCAATGTGCCAACGCTGAAAGCGTGGGATAACGCCACAGGGTGGCTCAAAACTTCTGGCGCACTGCACTAGCCCGATCTAAGGTTACTGCTGGGAGGGGGCATTGTCGGGGGTAAAGGGCGGACGGCAGGGAGAGCCTTGCTGGAACCTGCTCAAGTCAACGCCCAGACGTCGGGCCAGGTCCTGCTCGCCGTTGGCCTCGGCGATCTTGATCATGCGCTTGGTCCAGTCGGCGGCTTCGGCGCATTGGCCGGCTTCCCCTAGAGCCAGCGCTACGGTGTAGCCGTGGGCCAGGCTCTGGCGGGCCGAGTAGACGGCTTTGGCCAGTTGCACGGCACGCTCTCCGTTGCGCAGGGCCGGATCAGAGGCCGTGGCCAGCAAATGGGCCCAGGCGTGCAGCAGGCGTCCCCGGCCGGGGACCTCCTCCTCAGCCGTTTCCAGGAGGAGCAAGGCATCGGCCGGCTGACCGGCGCTGACCAGCCAATCGACCGCCCGCAACACGACCGCTTCGTCCGAGCGGTCATGCTGGGAGGCCAGAACAGCCAAGCGGTCAGCATGCTCCCCGTTGAGGCGGACCGACAGGCGAGCTGCCCATTGCAAGGCCTGAGGGTCGTCGGGCCGCTCCTGCAGGACGGCGAGAAAGTGCTGGAGGGCCTCGGCAGGTTGCTCCTTCATGAGCAACGCCCCCAGGTTGAAGTGAGCCGACGATTGCCGGGGCTCGAGTTCCAGCGCTTTTCTCAAGTGCTCCCGGGCTTCCTCCTCCCGGTCCAGGCGCGCCAAGGCAGTAGCCAAGTTGACGCGCGCTCCGGCATTCTCAGGAGCCGCTCTTACGGCTTCGGCGAAGGACTCTGCCGCCTGCTCGATAAGGCCGTTTTGATACTGGGAGCGTCCGCGAATCGTGTAGATCACGTAGCCGCGCTTGAGATCGGCCATAGAGTCGGCGATGGGGTCGGCGGGGGCCACGCCCACCGTGTTGCGCCGGGCCAAGTGTTTGCGCGCCTCCTCCAGCTCTCCCATTTCACGGTAAGCCATCCCCAGGGCATAGTGAATGCGTCCGGCCTCGGGAACGGCTTGCAGGGCGATTTCGAAGTTATCGCAGGCGCTTTGCCAGTTGCCGCGGGCCATCTCAACCTGACCCATCCCGAAACGGGCCGCGGCGTCTCTCGGGTTGTCGTTCAAAACCCGTCTGAAAAGGAGCGCGGCCTCATCGCTCCGGTTCTGCTCCAGCTCGATCCTTCCCAGGTGGACCCTGGCGGCCGTAAGGTCATCGTCAATCCTCAAGGCTTCTCGAAAATAGAGAGATGCCTCTTGCAGGCGACCCTGTTCCTTCAGCAGCAGGCCCATCAAGTGAGGCCACTCCCGCGTTCCGCTGTCCAGCCGATAAGCGTTCCGGTAGGCGGACTCGGCGGCATGGTGGAACTCGTAGGCATGATAAAGGCGCCCCAGGTCTCCGTAAGCCTGGGAGAGTTGCTGATCAGACACCTCGGTTGCCCCCAGAGCTCTGAGGCCCTCGTTGGTGGCTTCGATCTGGTCTCTGACCACCTGCTCCAACTCCTCGGTGGGCGGGACGGCAATGGGTTCCAGCCCGATCCGAAGCGGTTTGATCACTGTTCCCTGGGCCAGGCCCATGGGAAATGCGGTCAGCGCCCAGACCGCCAGGGCCGCGAAAGTCTTGGACAAGTGTCGGATCATATGTCTGAGGATAGCAAAATCCCTCCTGCCGAGAGCCTCGCTTTGGCAAGACCCGCAGGATCGAGTAGCATCCCTTCAGCCTCACCCATCAACGACCAGCAAAGGAGCAACGATGAATCGACGTGAATTCCTGCAAAACTCGGCGGGTGCTGCGGCCCTGGCCACGGCCACGGTTTCAGGCCGGCTCCGGGCTCAAAGCGCCGCCACTCCGGTGGTCGTCTCCAGCGCCAATGGACTGCAAGCCACCGAAAGAGCCATGCAATTGCTGCGCGACGGCGCCGACACGCTGGAAGCGGTCGTCTCGGGCGTGGCCTTGGTTGAGAACGATCCCGAAGACCGCAGCGTGGGCTATGGAGGGCTCCCCAATGAAGAGGGCGTGGTGCAGCTCGACGCCTCCGTCATGCACGGGCCGACCCGGGGTGCGGCCGGCGTGGGGGCGGTTGAGAACATCCGCAACCCGGCACGGCTGGCCAAACTCGTCATGGAGCGCACCGACCACGTGCATCTGATGGGAGAGGGGGCCAAGCGCTTCGCCCTGCAGATGGGCATGCAAGAGACCGACCTGCTGACCGAAGAGTCGCGCCGCATCTGGTGGGAGTGGAAGCGCTCGCTGAGCGACCGCGACGATTGGATCGATCCCGAGGAGCGTATCCCGGCCTCCATGCGTCCCGACCGTCAGGCCGCGCTGCGCCAGTACATGCGCCATCACGGCACCATCAACTGCAACGCCGTCAACGCCAAGGGAGAAATATCGGGAGTCACCACCACTTCGGGACTGGCCTTCAAGATACCCGGACGCGTAGGCGATTCGCCCATCATCGGAGCCGGTCTTTACGTTGACAACGAAGTGGGCGCCTGCGGCAGCACCGGACGCGGCGAGGCCAACCTCAAGACCTGCGCCAGCTTTCTGGCCGTTGAGTTCATGCGCAACGGAGATTCCCCCGAAGAGGCCGGACTAAAGGTTTTGCGCCGGATTGCCGAAAATACCACCGAGCCTTACTTGTTGAACGAGCAGGGACGTCCGCGTTTCAACGTGAACTTCTACCTGGTCGACAAGAAAGGCCGCCATGCAGGAGTGGCCATGTACAGCGGAGGCCGCTACGCCGCTTTTGACGCCTCAGGCAACCGGATTCGCGAGTCGGCTTACCTGTACAAGAGATCTGACGAGAGGTGACGGTCGATACCAAGTCTTTTCGTCGGAAGCGCTACCATGAGGCTGGAATGTCTCTGTCTTCGTGCAGGGCAATCTAAGCCAAGGCCCGAGCGAGAGACCCCGAGCCACAGGCATGGGGAAGCCAGGTCATAAGGGCGAAAAAAAATGAACGGTCAGCGCGGCAACGGAAAATTTGGATGCGTGGTCACCTTGGCTCTGATGGGGCTCTTCATTTTCATCTCCATCAAGGTCATTCCCGTCTACCTGGACAAGCTGCAGTTCGAGGAAGACTTCGCGCGTCTGGTGAGTCAGGCGGGTGCCCAGTCGATGAGCGTCAACGCGCTGCACAAGAACATCGAACGGATCGCCGACCTCTATGATTTCAAGATCGTCGAAAACACCCTGCAGCACCGGCGCAAGCAGTTCGCCACGGGTCCGCCTCAGCTCTACATCGAGGTCACCGTCTTTCGCGAGGTGGAGTTTCCCGGATACACTCATCGCTTTCAGTATCGGGTCAAGGAATCCACATTCATCGGCACGCTTTAGGCTCCTGTCCGGCAGAGTGCGGGAGTTGCATCCGCGGCGGCGCCGGTGGTATGCATGAGTCGACTTATGCAACCATCGCCCTTCCGCCCCCGCCACAAGCGCGTACTGGTGACTGGCGGAGCCGGTTTCATCGGCAGTCATCTGTGCCGCGCCTTGCTGCAGCAGGGACATGACGTCCTCTGCCTGGACAACCTCTACTGCAGCCGCAAGCGCAACGTTTTCGACCTCCTCTCCAACTCCCGCTTCGAGTTTCTGCGCCACGACATCACTCAGCCCATACTGCTGGAAGTCGATCTCATCTACAACCTGGCTTGCCCGGCTTCTCCGCTGCACTACCAGCACAATCCGGTCAAGACGGTCAAGACCAACGTCATGGGCGTCATCCACATGCTGGGCCTGGCCAAGCGGGTAGGGGCCCGCATTCTGCAGGCCAGCACCTCGGAGGTTTACGGCGACCCCAAAGAGCACCCTCAAGCGGAAACTTATTGGGGCCATGTCAACCCGGTGGGACGACGCAGTTGCTACGACGAGGGCAAGCGTCTGGCCGAAACATTGATGATGGACTACCACCGGCAGAATTCGGTCGACATCCGCATCGCCCGTATCTTCAACACCTACGGTCCCTTCATGCACGAGCAGGACGGCAGGGTGGTCAGCAACTTCGTGGTGCAGGCTCTCAAGGGAGAGCCGCTGGAAATCTACGGCGACGGCAGCCAGACACGCTCCTTTTGCTATGTCAGCGACCTGGTGGAGGGGCTTATCGCTCTGATGGAAAGCCAGGACCTTCACCAGCCTGTCAATCTTGGCAACCCCGACGAGTTCACCATCCTGGAGTTGGCGCAACTGGTACTGGAATTAACCGGCTCGGCCAGTCAAATCGAGTACGCGCAGTTGCCCCAGGACGATCCGGTGCGGCGCCGGCCCGCCATCGACCGGGCCCGCCAGGAACTGGGCTGGCAGCCCAAGGTCCCTTTGCGCCAGGGCCTGCAACTCACGATCGATTACTTCGACGACCTGATGCGCCATGGCCAATGACGATGGACAGGGAGGCAAGTATGGCCGCATGATGGCCGAGTACTCCACCATCTTGCTGCTCCTGCCGTCAGCCACTTTTGCGGGCTACCTGATCGGTTCATGGCTGGATGACTGGTGGGGCAGCGAACCGCTGATGGCGGCCCTGGGCATTCTGCTGGGGGCGGTGGTGGGATTTCACCAGATATATCGTGTCCTGATGCGCAAGCGGTAGCTGCCGGGGGGTGGGAAGGTGCATTTCAATCGATGGCTGGGCTGGCTTACCCTGCTGGCGGCTTTGGCCGCCTGGTGGCGGTACGGTATAGTCATGGCGGCGTCGGTTGCCTTAGGCGGGGCCGTGGCCTGGCTCAACGCCCGCTGGATGCGGGCCGGCTTGGACGCCGTCCTGACGCCCCAGGGACGTGAAAAGGCCGGGCGTATGGCCATGCTCTTCATGGCCCGCCTCGGATTGATCTTCCTGGTGCTGTCTGTTATCATCCTGACTTCTTTTTTGAGCGTCCTGGGCGTCATCGCCGGCTTGTCGCTCGGGGTCATCGCCGCCCTGGTCGACGAGGCCAGACAAATCAAGTGGAAAGTTCGCTGAGATAAAACTGGATCAATGGAACATCACGAGCCATTCATCGCAGAGATCGTAAACCACTACATCGCCAACCCCATCGCGGGATGGTTCGGATACCATCCCCACGGCGATCACGGCGGCGTGCTGCCCGGGCATTTGGTGATGATCATCATCGCCTTCCTGTTCCTGACGGTTTTCTCGCTTTGGCTGCGCCGCCGCCTCAGCGTGGACTCGCCGGGCGGCGTGCAGCAGGCGCTGGAGCTGACCATCCAAGGGCTGAGGAGCCTGGCGCAAGACGTCATAGGAGCCCGCAACCGCCGCTACTTCCCCTTGTTGGGCGGGCTCTTTTTCTACATCCTGGTTTGCAACTGGATGGGCCAGATTCCGGGATTCGCTCCTCCCACGGCCAACTTCAACATTCCGGTTTCGATGGCCATCTGCAGTTTTCTCTACTACAACTTTCACGGGGTGCGGGTGCACGGCCCCGTCAGGTATTTGATCCATTTCGCGGGTCCTGTCCTGGCTCTGTCCTTCATCGTCTTTCCGATCGAGATCATCAGCCATGCGGCCCGCATCGCCTCGCTGTCCATCCGGCTTTTCGGCAACCTCTTCGCCGAAGAGTTGGTGACCGGCAGCCTGGCCACCATTTTTCCCTTCGTTGTCCCCTTGCCCACGGTGTTGCTGGGCTTGTTCGCCGGACTGATCCAGGCCTTTGTTTTCGTGCTGTTGACCATGGTCTACATCGGAGAGGCGGTCGCAGAAGAACACTGACCCCGTCGGACGCGAGGGGACGCGCCCCGAGCTTTTTAATCGGATACGACTTGCTGAAAATAAGGAGAGTCTTGCAATGATGAGAAAGATCGCAATTACCGCTTTCGTTCTGCTGCTTTTCGCCGTGGTGGCCCTTCCGGCCGCCGCCCAGGGGGACGCCGCTTCCTCGTCCGGCGGCACCCTTTTCTGGGGGCTGTCGATCGGCATGGGCATTGCAGCCGCCGGTTGCGGACTGGCCCAGAGCAACGCACTGAGAGGCGCTTGCGATGGTGTGGCCCGCAATCCCGGCGCGGCCGACAGCATCCGCCTGTTCCTCTTCCTGGGGCTGGCGCTGATCGAGTTCTTGGCCCTGCTGACTTTTGTGATCTGTTATCTGGTTTACGGCCTCGCCAGCTAACAGAGCCCGGAGCTTGCGAGCGGCGGAGGCGCCAACAGCCGTCTTCGTCGCTTCTCCGCTTTCTTCCCTTTTTCCCCACCTCGACCGTTCCATTGCCAGCCCCTGCGCTTTCCCTTGGACGAGAACGGCGCGGCTGTAGTAGGATTTGCGGCGCCCATGGAGTCCCTGGAGTTTTTTCAACGCTTTCGCGAAAATGTCCGCCAACGGCCGGACCACGCCGTCTTCCAGATCATCGAAGAGGAGGGTCGGGAGACCTTCAGCACCAGCCAAGTGGCGGACGGGCTGCAGCGGGTCAGCCTCTTTTTGCAGCGGCAGGGCCTGCAGCCGGGCCAAGCCGTAGGAGTCCTGATGGAGAACCATCCGCGCTGGGGCGTGGCCTACCTGGGGGCCCAGAGCGCGGGGATGGTGGTGGTTCCCTTCGACATCCTCCATTCAAGCAAGACGCTGGCCGAGTTGATCGTCCACTCGGAGTGCCGCCTGCTCATCACCTCGTCCGGGCTGGCCGACAAGATCCGCGAGATCCAGGAACGGCTCGGTGATCCGCTGCCCGTGTTGGTGGCGGGAGAAGGCCAGGATGAAATGCCCCAGTGCTGGCATCGCTGGGAAGACCTGATGGCGGAGGACCTGGAGGAGCCGATCCCCATGCCGCTGGTGGAACGCGATCCCCAGGATCCGCTTTCCGTCATGTACACCTCGGGGACCACCGGCGATCCCAAGGGAGTGGTGCTCAGTCAGGCGGCCATCTACCGCAACGTCAACGCCGTCTTCGAGCAGATCAAGGTCACCGAGAACGACCATATCCTCTCGGTCCTGCCCCTCTACCACGCCCTGGCCCTGATGGCCAACTTCATCATGCCCCTCTACGTCAACGCCCGCACCACCTATCTGCCGGCGTTGGACGCCCAGCGCATCCTCAAGGCGTTCCGCGAGGAAGGCATCACCATTTTCGTCTGTGTGCCTCAGTTCTATTACCTGGTGCACAAGCGCATCTTTCAGGAGGTTGAACGGCAGGGAATGCTCAAGCGCCGCCTCTTCAACCTCATGCTCAAGTCCTCTCATTTCTGCAATCAACACCTGGGCTTCAACCCCGGCAAGGTTTTCTTCGGCCGGGTGCGCAAGCCCTTCGGCCGCCGGTTTCGCTTCTTCGCCGTGGGCGGCGCCCGATTTGACGCCGAGGTGGCGCGCTCCTTCCGTGATTTGGGATTCACCATCCTCCAGGCCTACGGGATGACCGAAACGGCGGCGGTGGCCACCGTCACTCCCCTGCGCTCGCCCCGAGCCGTGGGATCGGTGGGCCAGCCCCTGCCCCACGTCCGGCTGCGCATCGAAGAGGCTGATGAAGAGGGCGTGGGAGAGGTGCTGGTGGGCGGCGGCAGCCTGATGCAGGGCTATCTCAAGAATCCCCGCGCCACCGAGGAGACCCTCGATAACGGATGGCTTCACACCGGGGACCTGGGTTATCTCGATTCCCGCGGCCTGCTCTACATCACCGGACGCAAGAAGGACGTGATCGTCCTCAGTTCGGGGAAGAACATCTTCCCCGAGGAACTGGAGCACTTTTACCAGGACGAGATCTCCCTCATCAAGGAGATCTGCATTCTGGGGGTGCCGGACGAGACCTCCGGGGAAGGGCAGGAAAAGCTGCATGCGGTGGTGGTGCCCGATTTCGAGGAGTCCAAGCGCCAGCAGATCGTCAACGTGGCCGACATGACCCGCTATCTGCTGGAAAACGCCTCCCAAAAGCTGCCTACCTACAAGCGCGTGCGCAGCTTCACCATCCGGCGCGATGCGCTGCCCCGCACCACCACCCGCAAAATCAAGCGCTTCCAGGTGCAGGAAGAACTGCAAGAGTCCGCTGCCCAAGCCGGCCGGGCTGAGGGAGAGGATCAGCCGCAAGCCGGGGACGAGCCTTCATCGGCGGTGGAAGAGCGCATCTTCGAGATGATCCGCAAAGCCAAGCGGGCGCCTGTCTTGCGCCGGTCCATGAATCTCGAATTGGATGTCGGCTTCGATTCCCTGCAGCGGGTCGAGTTCCTTTCCAATGTGCAGGAGAACTTCTCCGTCCACATCTCCGACGAGCAGGCCTCCGAGATCTTCACGGTCGAGCAACTGGTAGAGGCCGTCGAGCGGCGTTTGTCGGGTCAGGGCGAGGAAGGCGAAGCGGGTATCCGCTCCTGGAAGGAGATCCTGGAATCTGAACTCGAGGAGGGCGAAAAGAGGCTCATGAAAGAGGTCATGGACCCCCGGCCCTTTTACGAGCTGATCGTCTACCTGGTCACCCGTTTCATCAAAGTGGCGGCTAAGCTGCTTTTCCGCTTCAAGACCTGGGGACAGGAGAATCTGCCCCGCCAGTATCCCTTCATCATCTGCCCCAACCACCAAAGCTATGTGGACGCCCCCATGGTGGCCTCGGCTTTGCCTCCCCGGGTGCTCAAGCACACCTTTTATCTGGGCTACAGCGACTATTTCGAAAACGCTTTCATGCGCTGGGTGGCCCGGCTTTGCAAAGTGGTACCGGTCGACCCCGACCGCCACTTGCGGCAGGCTCTGCGATTAGGCGCCGAAGGTCTGCGCCGGGGGCAGGTGCTGGTGGTCTTTCCAGAGGGCGAGCGAACCATCGACGGCTCTCTCAAGCCTTTTCGCGGCGGTCCCGCCATTCTGGCCCAGGTCCTGCAGGTTCCCGTCGTGCCGGTGGCCATCACCGGCGCCTATCAGGTGTGGCGGAGGGGTTCGGGCAAGATCCGCCTCCATCCCATCCACATACGCATCGGGCGGCCCCTCGACCCGCCTGCCGAGCCCGAGCAGAGGGAGGAATTCACTGAGCGTTTAAAGGCCTCGGTGAGAGCGCTTATGGAAGAAGATGACCTGCAGTAAAAAGGGGGGGCATGTCTTCTGTCAGGTCGACATGCCCAGACGTTTCATCTTGTTGTAGATGCTCTTTTCGCTGATGCCCAGTTGGCGGGCGGCTTCCGATTTGTTGCCTTCGCACTTGGCCAGGGTTTGGGCGATGGCCATTCTCTCCACTTCGGCCAGCGGCACGCCGCCCAGGTCTCCGGCGGGAGCCGGGTTGCGTCCGCATCCGGAGATTTCGGCAGGCAGGTCGCCGCGTCCCAGACGCGCTCCGCCTGAGAAGGCCGTAGCGCGTTCCAGCACGTTCTCGAGCTCCCTGACGTTGCCCGGCCAGTCGTAATTCATGAGGGCTTCCACGGCCTCGGAGTCGATGGCGTAGGAGGACTGGCCGCGCCGTTTGGCCAGGCGGCCCAGGAGGTAGCGGCTCAGCTTGGGAATGTCCTCTTTGCGGCAGCGCAAGGGAGGGATGCGGACGGGCAGCACGTTGAGGCGGAAGAAGAGGTCTTCGCGGAAGCGCCTCTCCGCGCACATGGCCCGCAGGTCCTGATGCGTGGCGGCGATGACCCGCACGTCCACGGCCACCTCCCGCCCCCCCCCGATGCGCTGGAAGCGCCTTTCTTGAAGGAAGTTGAGCAGCTTGGGCTGCAGGTCCAGCGGCATATCTCCGATCTCGTCCAAGAAAAGAGTTCCGCCGTCGGCCATCTCCACCCGTCCGGGGCGTTTCTCCAAGGCTCCCGTGAAGGCGCCTTTCTCATGACCGAAGAGTTCCGCTTCCACCAAGTCGTGGGGCAGGGCGGTGCAACTGACGGTAATGAAGGGCTGGTCTTTGCGGGGTCCGGCGTTATGCAGCAGCCGGGCCACCAGGCCTTTGCCTACGCCGCTTTCGCCGGTGATGAGGACGGAGGAATCGAGCGCCGAGATCTTCTCCACAGCCTCCACCACCTGTTTGGCGGCTTGGGAATCGCCGACGAAGGGAACATCGGTGGAGGGCATGCCGATAGCAGCCCGTAATTGGCGGTTTTCCTGTTTGAGCTTGAAGGTGGAGGCGGCACGATAGACCAGTTCGATCACCTCTTCCAGGTTGAGCGGCTTGGTCAAATAATCGAAAGCCCCGGCCTTCATGGCGTCGACCGCATCGCCGATTTCAGAACTGGCGGTGATGATGATGCATTCCACCGAAGGATGGCTGCGGGAGATGTGTTCCAGGCACTCCATGCCTCCGGGGCCGGGCATGTTCAGATCGAGGAGGGCTACCTGGAAGGCGTCGGAGATCGTGGCCAGCGCCTGATTGCCGTCGTCGGCCGTGATGACATGCAAGCCGGCTCCCTCCAGACGCCGCCGGACCAGGCGCCTGATCACGGCGTCGTCGTCGGCGACCAGTACAGACACACGGCACTCGTCCTCGTCTATCCGCCGCTCTTTAGCGCTGGTCTGCTTGCTCATCAATAGACAACCGCCTCAATAATCCAAGCATTCCTCGAATCGACAAATAAGCACTGGATCTTTAGGGCCCTCAACCGCCGGCTAAGCCTCGACTCTCGGAAGGTTTACTCAAGAAGTTATAACAAATCTCCTTGGGTAATTCGAACCCAGGGCGGGCTGCGGGTTCAGTAGCGGCGATCGTTTTCCCAAGCCCAGGCGCTTTGCAAGATCGTCGTGAGGTCGGAATGGCGGGGCTTCCAGGAGAGCTGTCGACGAGCCCGCGAAGGATCGCAGACCAGCATGGCGGGATCGCCCGGCCGGCGCGGAGCTTGCTTTGAGGGAACGGCGAGCCCGGTGACGCGGCGGGTTTCCTCGATGACCTCGAGGACGCTCAGTCCTTTTCCCGTACCCAGGTTGAAGCACTCGCCCACGTCATTTTCATGCAGCCTTTCCAGTGCCACCAGGTGTCCCGTAGCCAGATCTTCCACGTGAATGTAGTCGCGGATGCAAGTACCGTCCGGAGTGTCATAATCGTTGCCGAAGATATGCACCGGACGGTCTCTTCGGGCAGCTTGCAGGATGCAGGGTATGAGATGGGTTTCGGGCTGATGAGATTCGCCCAACCTCCCGTCCAGGGAAGCGCCGCAGGCGTTGAAGTAGCGCAGGTTGATGTAACGCAGGCCGTGTGCCCGGCGGCAGTCCTCCAGGAGCAACTCCACCGTGCGCTTGCTGCGTCCGTAGGGACTGATGGGACTGCAGGGGTGTTCTTCATCCATGGGAATGCGTTGGGGCTGCCCGTAGACCGAACAGGAGGAGGAGAAGATGAAGCGGTCGACCTCGTGCTGCAAAGCCGTTTTCACCAGCAGAGCGGCCTCGCCCACGTTGTGCTGGTAATAGCGCGCGGGCTCCCGCATCGATTCGCCCACCAGGGAAAGACCGGCGAAATGCATGACGGCGTCGATGGGGTACTGCTGAAAGACTCTGAGGACGTCCCCGGGGCGGCCCAAGTCACCGTCCTCGAAACGGCAGCCTTGGGGAATCGCCTCCCGGTGGCCCCGGCTGAGATCGTCGAAGATGAGCACCTCCAAGCCCTGGCGCCGCAGAGCTCTGGCGGCATGGCTTCCGATGTAGCCTGCCCCGCCGGTGACCAGGATCATGGGCATGTGCGAAGTTTAGCACTTTCCTAGGAGTGAGTTTTTTGTTAAGAACAGGTGGAGGAGCGGCGGTCGCCGGGGTCGCATCGCAGGCACGACGGCGCGACATCGAAAGGAGCAGGCTCGGATTGAAGTGGAAGCTGCTGCGTGAGTTCGTCAAGGATCCTCGCCGAGTGGGCGCCATCGTGCCTAGCTCCAACGGGTTGGCCGAGGCCATGACGGCCCAGCTTGAATTGTCTTCAGCCCAGGTTGTAGCGGAGTTTGGAGCTGGGAGCGGCGTTTTTACATCTCTCATCCTCCAGCGCCTGCCTGCCGACGCTCTCTTTTTCGTGGTGGAGAAGAATCCCGCCTTGGCCCGCCACTTGCGCCGCCGTTTCCCGGGCATGCACCTGGTCGAGGATTCGGTGGAGAATCTGTCCCTCATCCTGGAGCGCCTGCAGCAGCCTGCGGTCGACCGCATCGTTTCCAGCCTCCCGTGGGCCTTTTTCGAAGCCGAACAGCAGGATGCTCTGCTCTCCCAGATCGTCTCTGCCCTGCGTCCCGGCGGCGTTTTTGTGACCTACGCCTACGCCCATGGCGCCATGCTGCCCTCCGGTATCCGCTTCCGCAAGCGCCTGGAGCGCTCCTTCGCCTCCGTGGACAAGTCGGAGGTGGTCTTCCGAAACATCCCTCCAGCCTTTGTTTATCGGTGTCTCAAATAGGACCGAAGGGGCGCGGATTAATTTGGGCAATATGGCGGCGGTGCTGAAACGAAGCGGCGAGATCGGCGTATTAGGTACCGTATGCATGACGCCGGGAGGGGAATTGTCTCAATTTTTGCGTTTTTTTAGTATTGCTCTTGTTCTGATGACGGTGTCGGCCTGCTCGGGCGACGAGACCGCCGACACTCCGGCCGGGGACCGTTCCTGGATGCGCCGAGGCGGTGGAGGCGGCGCCTCTTCCAGAGCCGAATTGGAAGAAATCAGCGTCAAGGCCTATCGCGTCGAGCGCCAGTCCATCTCCAGGTTCCTGCTCTCCAACACGACCTTGGAGCCGATCCGCGAGGTGGTGGTGGTCGCCCGCTTGGGCGCTTTGGTTACCGCCATCCTGGTGGAGGAAGGCGACCGGGTGCGGGAAGGGCAGTTGCTGGCGCGGCTGGATGACCGTGAGATCCGCAACGAACACGAACAGGCCCGCATCGCCGTCGATCAGGCCGAGATCCGGGCCCGCCAAGCCGAGGTTCAGGCCGAGCAGTCGCAGTCCAACCTGCAGCGTTCCGAGCGCCTGCGCTCCCAAAAGTTAATCAGTCAGCAGGATTATGATCAGGCTTCTCTCTCGGCCCGCACCGAGCGACTGGCTTACGAAGTGGCCCGACAGGAGTACGAGGCTGCCCAAGCCCGCCTCGAGGCTGCCGAACTCCAGCTCGAATACACCACCATCGAGTCTTCGATATCAGGCGTTGTCACCGAACGGATGATCGACGTGGGCGACCGCCTATCGGCCAATCAGGAAGTTTTTCGTGTCGAGGACTTCACTCCCATGTGGGCGCGTGTCTTCATCCCCGAGAGAGATCTCAAGCGGGTCGGATTGGGGCAGCGTGCCCTGATCGAGATCGAAGCTTTTCCCGAGGAATCCTTCACTGCCGCCGTTAAGATGATCAATCCGCGCGTCGACGCCCAGTCGGGTACGGTCAAGGTGACCCTGGAAGTGGCCGCTTCGCGAGGGCTGCTGCGCCCAGGCATGTTCGGAGTGGTCAAGATCCCCACCGAAACGCGCCGAGACGTGTTGGTGGTGCCCAAGAAGGCGATCGTGCGCGAACGCGAGGAGAACCGTGTTTTCGTTATCCAGGAAAACGGAACGGTCTCCAAGCGGACGGTCGAGCTGGGACTCACCGAAGAAGATCGCGTGGAGGTCCTCTCAGGAGTCTCGGAAGGCGATGCCGTGGTGACCGTGGGGCAGGAGAGCCTCAACGACGGATACCCGGTCAAGATTCTGGCCTGGGAAACCCCTCAAGGCGAGCAGATGGTCGAAGTCCCGGCCATTGCTCCTAACCGCGCCATCAATCCCGCGGCAGGGGATCGCGGCCCGGGGGCCCGTTCCATGGGCCAGGACTCCGGCGGAGACCGTTTCCAGGCTCTTCTGGACCGCTTCCCCGAGGTCAAGAAGGAATACGAAAAGCGTCTCAAGGACGACCCCGGCTTGGCCACCGATCCCCAGAAGCGGCGCGCTTTCGTCCGCGAGATGATGTCCAAGATGCGTGGCCGTCAATGAAGCTGGTCCAGTTTTCGATTCACCGACCGGTCACGGTGACGATGTTCTTCGTGGCCATCACCGTCTTCGGCGTGGTTTCCTACGACCGCCTGGCGCTCAATCTCCTGCCCGAGATCTCCTATCCCACCCTGACCGTGCGCACCGAGTTGGAGGGTGCTGCGCCGGCCGAGATCGAGAGCCTGCTCAGCAAGCCGGTGGAGAACGTGGTCAGCGTGGTCGACAACGTCACCCGCGTCAGCTCGGTGTCCAAGCCCGAGGTTTCAGATGTGATTCTGGAGTTTTCTTGGAACACCGACATGGACTTCGCCAGCCTGGAAGTTCGCGAGAAGCTCGACCAGGTCAATCTGCCCCTGGAAGCGGACGCGCCCATTCTGCTGCGCTACGATCCCTCCACCGACCCCATCATGAGGGTCAGCGTAACCGGGTCGTCTAATCTGGCGGCGCTGCGCTACTTTTGCGAAGAGTTTGCCCGTCCCGACATCGAGAGCATTCCGGGCGTGGCCGCGGCACGGGTGTCGGGAGGCTTGGAAGAAGAGATTTTCGTCGAACTCGACGAAGAGCGCATCACCGGCCTGGGACTTTCCATTCAGGACATCACGTCCCGCCTGCGACAGGAGAACATCAACCTCACGGGCGGCCTGCTGCGTGAGGGGCAGAGCCAATACCTGGTCCGCACCCTCAACGAGTTTCAGACGGTTGAGGAAATCGAGCAGGTGGTGGCTGCTCTTCGCAATGGCGCCACTGTCCGCCTGGGCGAGATCGCCGACGTCTACTCGGGCTACAAAGAGCGCGACATCATCACCCGCGTCGATGGCGAAGAAAGCGTCGAGATGGCCATCTTCAAGGCCGCCGCCGCCAACACCGTGCTGGTGGCCGAGCAGGTGCGCGAGCAGTTGCGAGGACTGGAAGCGTCTTACGCCGAACGTCCCAATCCGCCCCAGTTCCAGGTGGTTTTCGACCAGTCGCGATTCATCAAGCAGTCCATCGACGAAGTGCTCGACACTGCCATTTACGGCGGCATTCTGGCGGTGGTGGTGCTTTTCATCTTCCTGCGCAGCCTCAAGAGCACCATTATCATCGCGCTCTCCATTCCCACCTCCATCGTGGCCACCTTCTTTCTCATGTACGCCTTCAACATTTCGCTCAACATCATGTCCTTGAGCGGACTGGCCTTGGGGATCGGGCTGCTGGTAGACAACTCGATCGTGGTATTGGAGTCGATCTTCCGCTATCACTCCAAGGGTTACAGCGTGCGCGAAGCCGCCGACCTGGGGGCCAGCGAGGTGGGCACGGCGGTGGTGGCCTCGACCATGACGACCATCTGCGTCTTCGCTCCCATCGTTTTCGTGGAGGGTGTTGCCGGGCAGCTCTTCCGCGACCAAGCCCTGACGGTGACTTTCTCGCTGGTGGCTTCCTTGCTGGCCGCCGTCATGCTCATACCCATGCTTTCCAGCCTGGGGAAAGGAGCTCAAGGCCGCATCCGGGGGGCCGGCGACGCCTCAGGCAAGGGGTTGTTGGGACGCTTCTACCTGGGCCTTCTCTCTCTGGCCCTGCGGCAGCGGCTGCTGTCGGTGGGTATTGCCGTGGTCCTTTTTGCCGGCTCGACTTCGCTGGTCGGATTCCTGGGCGCTGAACTGATCCCCGAGATCAGCCAGGGAGAGTTCTTCGTGGACGCGGAGCTGCCGCCGGGCACGCCTTTGGAAGAGACGTCCGACCGGCTGGCCGAGCTGGAGCAGCGCTTGCGGGACCATCCCGAAGTGGCGCTCTTTTACACCATCGTGGGATCGGGCAATCAGACCGGCGTTTCAGCGGTGGAAGAGCGCGAGCATATCGGCCAGCTCTACCTGCGCCTGCGGGAGGGCATTTTGCACGAGGAGGAGGAAGACGTCCTCAACCGTCTGCGCGACGACTTGCGCAGCGTTCCCGGCGTCGACCTGACTTTTTCGCGACCGGCTCTGTTCACCTTCAAGACCCCGGTGGAGGTCATCATTCAGGGCTACAATCTGGACGCTCTCAAGTTTCACGCCGAGCGCCTCAAAGCGCGCCTGGAGGAGATTCCCGGGTTGCGCGACCTGCGTTCCTCCACCGAGGGAGGCAATCCGGAGCTGCAGGTCCGATTCGACCGGCGCCGTCTGGCCAGTCTGGGAATGACGGTCAGCCAGGGGGCCGAGATCCTGCGCGACAAGGTTCTGGGGGCCACGCCCACCCAATTCAACGAACGCGACCGCAAGATCGACATCCGGGTACGGGTGCAGGAAAAAGACCGGCGGTCGGTCGAGGACGTCCGCAATCTCTTCATCGACACGCCGGCAGGGGGCCGCCGTCCCCTCAGCGACCTGGCTCAAGTCGACCTGGTGGAAGGTCCCACCGAAATCCGGCGCCTGGGCCCCCAGCGGGTGGCCACCATCACCGGCAACATCGAGGACCGCGACCTGCAGAGCATCGTCGAGGACATCCAGGCGGTTTTGTCCTCCTTCCCCCTGCCCTCCGACTTTACGGCTTTCGTGGCCGGCCAGAGCGAGGAGAGGGCGGTGGCATTCCGCAGCATGCAGTTCGCCATACTGCTGGCGGTCTTCCTGGTCTACCTGGTGATGGCTTCCCAGTTCGAGTCCCTCTTGCAGCCCTTCGTCATCATGTTCTCCATCCCCTTCGCTCTCATCGGGGTGGCCGTGACGCTCTTTCTCACCGACCAGATCATCAACGTGGTGGTGCTCATCGGGGGAGTGGTGTTGGCGGGAATCGTGGTCAACAACTCGATCGTCCTCATCGACTACACCAACCGCCTGCGCAAGCAAGGGAACGACAAGTTCGAGGCCGTTCGGCAAGCCTGCGCGGTGCGTATCCGGCCCATCATGATGACCACTTCCACCACGGTGCTGGGACTGCTTCCCATGGCCCTTTCGGCGGGAGAGGGATCGGAGCTGCGCATCCCGCTGGCGGTCACCGTCATCGGCGGACTCATCGCTTCCACCCTGCTGACGCTGATATTGGTCCCGGTGGTCTACACCCTGGTGGTGCGCGAAAAAGGGGCCACGCCGTGAAGAAGCCGCTACACTTGCGTCCAGGGAGTGAAACGCCATGAAGCTTTCCGAATACTCCGTCTTGCGGCCCGTCACCGTTCTGATGGCGACGGTATCCATTCTGGTGCTGGGGCTGATCTCGCTGCAGCGTCTGCCCCTGACTCTGCTGCCCGAGTTCTCCTCCAACGGGCTGAGCGTCAACGTCGACTACCCCTCCTCCTCTCCAGAAGAAGTGGAACGCAATATCTCGCGCCCCCTGGAAGAGGTGCTCAGCACGCTCGACAATCTCGACAGCATACAGTCCTTTTCCAGGGCGGACGGTTCGAGAATCCGCCTGGAATTCACGCCCGACACCAACATGGACCTGGTGGCCATGGACGTGCGTGACCGCATCGACCAGGTGCGCGGCGATCTGCCCGAAGATGTCGAGCGCATCCAGTTGCGCCGCTGGCAGTCGTCCGATATTCCCGTTTTCCGCTTCGATTTGGCCTGGGACGGCGACGCCGACGAATTCTACAACGTCACCCAGGACATCATCCTCCGCCGCCTGGAGCGCATCGACGGCGTGGCCAACGTCGCTCTGCGCGGCCTGGCCACCAAGCAGATCCTGGTGGATGTCGATCCCGAGCTGATGGAAGCGCTCGGGGTGGACATCTTCAACGTCCAGCAGGCGCTGCGTTCCTCCAACGTGAATGTCTCGGGCGGATGGGTCTACGAGGGGGGCAAGAAGCTCTCTCTGCGCACGGTGGGAGAATTCAGCGAGATCGATCAAATCCGCAACCTGCCCTTACCGGGGCGCCGCGTGATCCTTTCGGACGTGGCTGAAGTGCGCTACGGCTTTCCGGACCGGGAAGAGTTCTCCCGGCTCAATAAGAAAGATTCGGTATCGGTGCGCATCAACAAGGCCTCCACCGCCAACGTGGTGGCGGTGTGCGCCGACATCCGCAGGGAACTGGATGCGTTGAAAGAACTGCCCCAGCTCAGAGACAAGCTTTCCATGCACGTGATCAGCGACCAATCTGAAGGCATTCTCAAGAGCTTGAGCGATCTGCGCGACGCCGGCATCTTCGGCGGTCTGCTGGCGGCCATCGTGCTCTTCCTCTTCCTGCGCAAGTTCCGCAGCACCATCATCATCTCCCTGGCCATCCCCGTTTCGGTGGTCTTCACCTTCGCCTTCATGTACTTGCTGCGCACCTTTTTCGGCTCCACCATCACCCTCAACATCATCTCCTTGATGGGCTTGATGGTGGCCGTAGGCATGCTTGTCGATGCGTCGGTCGTGGTCCTGGAGAACATTTTCCGCTACAAGCAGGACAAGGGCTACGAGACCATCAAGGCGGCCATCAAGGGCAGCACCGAGGTGGGCACCGCGGTTTTGGCCTCCACCGCCACCACCGTGGTGGTCTTCGTGGGCTTCCTTTTCCAGGGCGGATCAGGCATGGGACGCTTCACGCGCGACTTCGGAATCGCCGTCAGCGTGGCCCTGGTGGCCTCTCTGGTGGTGGCCTTGACCCTGATTCCCATGCTGGCGGGACGCTTTTTCACCGGGCGGGAAAAAGAAAAGTCGCGTGTCATACAGCGGCTCACCGAGGGTTACGGCAGCCTGATGCGCTTCATGCTGCGCTGGCGTTTTATCGCCCTCATCCTGATGGCCCTGATCGGCTGGAGCTCCTACGTCCTCCTGACCTCTATCGACCGCCAGTTGATGCCCTCGGTATCCGAGCGCAGGCTGCGTCTCGATGTTTTCCTGGAGCGTTCCTTCAGTCTGGAGGAAATCAGCGCCGTGTTCTCCCGCGTGGAAGACCTGATACTGGAGAACAAGGAGGAGCTGGAGGTGGAATCGGTCTCCAGCGACTTCGACGACCGCACGCCCAGCCAGGGATACTACGAAGGCGACATCGAGGTCTACCTGCGCGAGGAGGGCGATCTCACCCCCGCTCAGCAGTTGCAGGAACGTCTCAGGGCCAAGCTGCCCGATATCCCGGGTGTCGAGTTCCGCTTCGGGCGTTCGCGCCACTACGGCGGGGGCGCCGAAATGGGTGTCGAAGTCGAGTTGCGGGGCGACGATCCGCTCATGCTGGCGACTTACGCAGAAGTCGTCAAACGGCGGCTGCAAACGGTTCCGGGCGTTCGCGACGTGGCCAGTACTCTGGAGACGGGCGACGACGAAGTCCACCTTGAAGTCGACCGTCAGCGGGCCGAGCAACTGGGCATTTCGGCTGAGCGCGTGGCCCGTTCCGTGGCCTCGGCTCTGGGCACGCGGGCGGCCACCCGCTACAAGAGCGACAGCGGGGAGGTCGACGTCGTACTCCAGTACCGGAGCGGAGACAAGCTGAGTCTGCAAGAACTGGCCAACACCAGCTTCGAGAATTCCCGGGGAGAAATGATCCCCCTTTACTCGGTGGTCAACTACAGCTACGAAAAGGGCCCCGTCTCGATCGAGCGCGAGGACCGGCGTTCGGTGCTGGAAGTGGTGGCCAACACCGAGAAGGGCGAGTCGTCCTTCATGCTGATGGGGCAGGTTCAGCAGGCCATGCAGGGCATCAGTCTGCCCGCCGGATACAGTTGGGGCATGGGCCGGGGCTGGCGCGACTTCCGCGAAGAAGAGCAGCAGAGCTTCTTTACCATCCTCTTGGCCATCGTCTTCATGTACATCATCATGGCCTCGCTTTTCGAGCATTTCGTGCAGCCCTTGACCATCATGCTCTGCGTTCCTTTCTCGCTCATCGGCGTGGCCGGACTCTTCTACCTCACCGAAACCACCCTCAACCGCAATGCCTATCTGGGAATCCTGGTGCTGTTCGGCATCGTGGTCAACAACGGCATTATCCTCATCAACCACATCAACGTCCTCAACCGGCAGGGTATGCCGTTGCGCGAGGCCATCGTGCAGGGCGGCATGGACCGCCTGCGTCCCATTCTCATGACGGCCGCCACTTCGCTCTTCGGGTTGGCTCCCCTCACCTTGCCCTTCATCTTCCCGGACTCTTTTCCCGAGGTGGGCGAGAGAGGCCGCATGTGGGCCCCCGTCAGCCTGGCCGTCCTGGGAGGTTTGACGACCTCGACCTTCTTGACCCTGATCATCCTGCCCACCATCCACTCCTACATGGAGGACCTGACCAGCGCCACCGTGCGCTTTCTGGCCTGGGTGGGACGTTTGCCCGAGAGCCTGCGCACCAGCCAGCCCCCGGCCTGAGCCAAGATCGTTTTCATGGCCGGGGAGAACTGCTATGATTCTCACCCATGAAGGACTGGACCGAAGATGTCGGCGAAGTGTTGCTCAAGGAAGAGCAAATCCGCCGCAAGGTTGAGGAGATGGGCCGGCGCATCACCTCCGACTATCAGGGGCGTGACCCCTTGCTGGTATGCATTCTGCGCGGGGCTGTGGTCTTCTTTTCCGACCTGGTGCGGTTCATCGACTTGCCTTTGGGCATGGACTTCATCGCCGTTTCCAGCTACGGCGCTTCCACCAAGTCCTCGGGGCAGGTACGCCTGGTCAAGGATTTGGAGGCCAGCATCGAGGGCAGGGACGTCATCCTGGTTGAGGACATCGTCGACACGGGACTGACGTTGAACTACCTGCGGCGCAGCCTGGGAAACCGCAATCCGGCCTCGCTCAGGGTTTGCAGCCTCCTCTCCAAGCCCTCCAGCCGTCAGATCGACGTCGAGGTGGAGTACTGCGGATTCGAGATCGAAGACCATTTCGTGGTCGGTTACGGGCTTGACTACGCTCAGCGTTTCCGCAACCTGCCCCATATCGGCATCTACGCGCCCAACCCCTAAAAGTAGGCTTTTTCCCAGGTTTTTTTGAGATTTTTCTCTTTTTCTGTTCGGTTTCGGCGCGCGGGTCGTTTCTATAGGGTAGTGAGAGCACATTCGCTGAAGGGGGCTGTCCTGGCCTCCTTAGAGTGCGGAGACGGCGATGATTGGAATCGAGCCTACCCTCCAACGCCGTTTCCGCGCCCCTCGCCCCAACCCGAACGTGGCCCGGGCCGGCAAGGCCCGGGTCCGGGCATGGGGGCGCCCCTTTGAAAAACACCCTGCCGCATTGCCATCGCCAGGCGCTCTCTTCTTGAACCACCAGCCTGTCTGTGTTACCTTTCACTCGGTGGTTTGACATCCGCACTCCCCTTCCAAGTTTCGCGTTTGCAGAAACTTGGGCCGATTTCGCCAGGCGCCGGGGAGCGTTCGAGTCGGCCCCAATTTCTCATCACGGGTCGGTCGCAGAGTATCGTCAACCATCCGCCGTCCGCCGCCAACCCGTGACCAATTTGCACAGGAGAACTTGATGGCAAGACGCCCTAACCGCTTTCGTGGGAGACCGCGACGCAAGAAAAAGAAGAAGAAGGACAAAAAACCTCAGGAACAAACCGGGCCCGAGGCCAATCAGCCTGAAGCCATCGAGGTGGAAGGCGTTGTTGTCGAGCCATTGCCCAACGCCATGTTCCGTGTCGAACTCGACAACGGCCACACCGTGTTGGCGCACATTTCCGGAAAAATGCGCCGCCACTTCATCCGCATCCTGCGCGGTGACCGGGTCACCGTCGAACTCTCGCCTTATGATCTGACGCGGGGTCGGCTGACTTACCGCTACAAGTAAGCTGCGCCGTTCCGACGCCGTTTCTCTCCATCTCCACATCTTACCCCCGCCCCAAGGCCGGGCGAGGTGCGGCTCGACTAACCCGGTGAGTATTCGAGCGGGGCGCCCGGTCCGATGGGAAATCCGAATGCCAGCCAGATTCCCAGCAGTATCGTCCACACCACCAAGAAGGCGATGGTGTAGGGCAGCATGGTGGAGATAACGGTGCCGATGCCGGCCTTTTTGTCGTAACGGCCCATGAAGGCCACGATAAGGGGAAAATAGCTCATCATGGGCGAGACGATGTTGCTGGAGCTGTCCCCGATGCGATAGGCCACCTGCACCAGTTCCGGCGAGTATCCCAAGAGCATGAACATGGGGATGAAGACCGGAGCCATGACGGCCCACTTGGCCGAGGCGCTTCCCATGACCAGGTTGATGATGGTGGAAAGGAAGACGAAGGCGATGAGCAGGGGCGGGCCTGTCAAGCCGGTCGATTGCAGGAAGTCGGCGCCCTCGATGGCCGTGATCAGTCCCAGGTTGGTCCAGCGGAAATAGGCCACGAACTGGGCGGCGAAGAAGACCAGCACGAAGTAGACGCCCAGCGTTTCCATCGACTTGCCCATGCCGTTGATGACGTCGGCATCGCTGGAAAGCGTCTTGGCGCCGATGCCGTAGGCGATGCCCAGCAAGGCCGCTCCAATGAAGATGAAAGCCACGATGCTCGACATGAAGGGTGAGCGCAGCAACTCGCCGGTTTCAGGGTCGAGCAGGTATCCCACCGAGGGCAGAGCCCCCAGCAGCAGGAACAGCCCGAAGGCCGCGAAAGCCGCCAGTGCATAGAGCAGTCCCCGCTTTTCGTCGGCGGTCAGCTTCTCCAGTTTCTCGGGTTTCTCGTCGCCTTTGTACTCACCCAGCCGCGGCACGATGATGCGTTCCGTGACCCAGGTGCCGGTGGCGGCGATAAAGAAGGTCGAAACGATCATGAAGAAGTAATTGCAGGCGGGGTTGACGTCGTAGGTGGGAGCGATGATGCGGGCAGCTTCGGTGGAGAGGCCCGAGAGCAGGGGATCGACCGTGCCCAGGAAGAGGTTGGCGCTGTAGCCGCCTGAGACGCCCGCGAAGGCAGCCGCAAGTCCGGCCAGGGGGTGGCGGCCCACGGCCAGAAAGATGATGCCTCCGAGCGGCACCAGCAGCACGTACCCGACCTCGCTGGCCGTATTGGAGAGCACTCCCGTAAAGACGATGACGAACGTCAGCAGACGTTTGGGAGCCGAAAGCACCAGCAGGCGCAGGGTGGTGGAAATGAGGCCGCTGCGCTCGGCCACTCCGATTCCCAGCAGCGAAACCACCACCGTCCCCAGAGGAGCGAAACTGGTGAAGTTGGTGACCATTTCCATGAGGACGCGGTGCAGTCCGGCCAGGGACAGCAGCGAGAAAGGTTCGACGGTCTCCTTGGTTCCCGGATGAATGACGGTGACGCCGGCCCAGGAGGCGATGCCGGAGAGGACGATGGTCAGTCCGGCCATGATGGCGAAGAGGCTGGCCGGATGAGGGAGGGCGTTCCCCACCCTCTCCACGATGCTCAGAAAACTGCCCATCAGTCCGCCGGTGGCGGCGGCCTGGGCGGCAACGTCGGCGGCTTCTTCCTTCTTCTTTGAATCGTCAGCGTCGAAATGTTCCTCTTCCAGCTTCTCTTCGGCGGGGTCGCTGCCCATCGGCGTTTCTTCTCGTCTCATGCTCGCTTCCTTAGATCGTGTGTGGCCCAGTGGCGTTCATTCTCGGCTTGACGGGCTAGAGTACCGAAAAAGGAGGCGAGGCGCCACGGTGAAAAGCGCGCTATGGCCCATTCAATGGGCGCTTTGCCGCTTTAAGCAGGTCCTCAGGGCCTGAAGATGCCGTCTGGTGCGGATCAGGGGCCGCCATAAATGGCATACGGCGTGCACCTGTAGTGAATGGAAGGAATGGCCATGTTCACTCGCATTTTCATCCTGCTGATCGCGTTGCTGGCCGCCATGCCGGCCGCTTCCGCACTTCAGGCCCAAGAGATGAGTTCTGAAGAGGCTCAAGAGGCCTGTTTAACCTGTCACGGAGACGAATCCCTGAGCCGGGACGAGAGCACCCGGAGGCTCTACGTCGAGCTGCAGCGGCTGGTGGATTCGGTGCATGGGATCTTTTCCTGCACCGACTGCCACCAGGACCTGGCCGGGGTCGATCCTTTCGGGCACGATTCGCCTTTGCAAAAAGTCGACTGCGGACTGTGTCACTATGACGCTCAGGAAGAGTACTCGGAAAGTCTCCACGCCTATGCGCTGCAGCGGGGCAATGAGCGGGCCCCCGGCTGCGCTTCCTGCCACGGAAGTCACAATGTGCTGAGCGTGGGCAACGGAGATGCGCGTTCTCATATTCCCGAGATGTGCGCGGGCTGCCACGGGCAGGCCGGACTTCTCACCGATCAACTCGTGCGCATGCCTCAGGCTGTCCAGAGCTATGCCCGGTCGGTCCACGGACAGGCCTTTGCCCGGGGCATCTCAGCGGCGGCCACCTGCACCGATTGCCACGGCGTCCACGCCCTCAAGGGGGTTCTCGATCCCCAGTCCCGCATCCACCCTCAAAATGTGGCCGAGACCTGCGGGGCCTGTCACAACGAGGAATCCTCCCAGTATGAGCGCTCCATCCACGGACGCGCCTTGGCCACCGGCATTGCCGACAGCCCCACCTGCAACGACTGCCACGGCGAGCACCTGATCCTGCCCGCCGATCATCCCGAGGCCTCTACTTATGCGGCCAGTCTGGCCGAAATGACCTGCGGCAATTGCCATGAGGACCCGCGCATCATCCAGAAGTACGGGTTGGCCGACTACGTGGTCTCAACCTACGTCGACAGCTATCATGGCTGGTCGCTGCGCTGGGAGGGGATGGAATCGGCCAACTGCGTGAGTTGCCACACCGCCCACTGGGTGCTGCCGGCCCGCGATCCCAACTCCACCATCTCCGACAAGAACGTGGTGCAGACCTGCCGTCAATGCCATGAGAACGCCGATGCCAGTTTCGCCTCCAGCTATACTCACAAGACCGCCTCGGTGGGATCGCATCCGGTGACCCGCTGGTTGGAGTGGATCTACCTGATACTGATTCCGGTGGTGATCGGGGGCATGCTGCTGCATAACGCCGTGGTGCTCAGCTATTACCTGATGGAAAAACGTCGCCACGAGTTGGCCGGCGAAACCGTCCTGCGCATGGACCGGGTCCAGCTCTGGCAGCATATTCTGCTGGCGGTTTCCTTTATCGCGCTGGTCATTACCGGTTTCGCCCTGCGCTTTCCGGACGCCTTCTGGGTCAAGCCCCTGGCCGCGGTGGGGATGAGCGAAGCCTGGCGCTCCTGGATCCATCGGGTCATGGCCATTGTCATGATGGGTGTGGGCATCAGCCATTTCCTCTATGTGTGGCTTTCGCGACGAGGACGGCGCGAGTTCCGTGCCATGATTCCCGGCCGCAAGGACTTGGCAGACTTCTTTGACTACATGCGCTACCACCTTGGACTGCGCAAGGAGCCGGCCCGGTTCGGACGCTACGACTACACCCAGAAGGCCGAGTATTGGGCACTGGTATGGGGAACGGCAGTTATGGCACTGAGCGGGCTGGTGCTCTGGTTCCCGGCCGCCTCGGTGCGCTGGTTCCCGTCATGGGTGGTGCAGGCGTCCGAGGTTCTCCACTACTATGAAGCCTGGCTGGCCATGCTGGCCATCCTGGTCTGGCACTTCTTCTTCGTCCTGCTTCATCCCGCCGCCTATCCCATGAGCTGGGCTTGGCTGACCGGACGCATGAGCAAGGACGAGGTCCGCCACCTCCACCCCGAGTGGTATCGCGAGATGGAAGAAGAAGCCCGCCGCAAGAAGGAAGAAGAGCCGAAGGCCGAAGAGCCAGGATCAGGGGAAGCTCCCGCCTAACGCAGGGCCTCTTCCAGGGCCACCGAGGCTTCGGTTTTGCGGTCGCGGTACTTGACGATGACGGGGGTGGCCAGGGAGAGCTGGTGGCTGCGGGCGAAGTCGCCCGAGGCGGGACGGCTGCCCGGAACCACCACGGCTCCTTCGGGAATCCGCAGCGGACGCTCCTGAGAGGAGCGGTGGATCGTCTCCCGCACCAAGTCGTAGACAGCCGTGGCGCGAGTCAGGATGACCCCCGCCGCCAGCACCGCGCCGCGGCCAACCACCGTTCCCTCGTAGACTCCGCAGTTGCCGCCCACCAGCACGTCGTCCTCGATCACCACGGGGACCGCCCCGATCGGTTCCAGCACGCCTCCGATCTGGGCGGCGGCGGAAAGATGCACGCGGCGTCCGATCTGGGCGCAAGATCCCACCAGGGCATGAGAATCGACCATGCTCCCCTCGTCCACCCAGGCGCCCACGTTGATGTACATGGGCGGCATGCAGGTGACTCCCTTGGCCACGTAGCTTCCGCGGCGGATGGCCGATCCCCCCGGAACCACCCGAACTCCCGACTGCAGCGTCAGGGATTGCAGGGGGTAGGTGTCCTTGTCGAAAAAGCGGAAGCGCCGGTCGATGGACTGATCGCTCAGCTTGCCCAGGCGGAATCCAGCCAGGATTCCCTGCTTGACCCAGGCGTTGGCTTTCCATTCCCCTTCGCTCTTCTCGGCTGCCCGCACCTGGCCTGTTTCCAGGGCCTCCAGGAAGCGTTCGAAGAGCCTGCGGTCGGCCTCGTCGAAGGACTCCTTGCGATAAAGATCTTGAACGGCATCTTGCATGGCGGTCTTGCTCACTCTTCGATCAGTCCCAATTGTTGCAGCAGCTCATCGAAGCGCCGCCTGGGGGTGGGTGAAAGGGGGACCAGGGGCAGGCGCACGTGCGGCTCGATCATTCCCATGCGGGAGAGGGCGTATTTAACCGGCGCCGGCGACGACTCGACGAAGTTGAGGTTCATCAGCTCCAGGTAGCGGTAGTGCAGTTCGCGGGCGGCTTCCAGACGTGAAGAGCGGGCCAGCGTGGTGAGGCGCGTCATGTCGGCGGGAATGAGATTGGAGACCACCGAGATGACTCCGTCGCCTCCCAGCGCCGAGATGGCCAGGGTCAGCGCATCGTCCCCCGAGAGCAAAGCCAGCCCTTCGGGTTTAGCTCCGGCAATGCGCATGATCTGTTGCAAATCGCCCGACGCTTCCTTGACCGCCACCACCCTTTCATGCCGGGCCAGCTCGAGCACGGTATCGGGGAGGAGGTTGCTGCTGGTGCGTCCGGGCACGTTGTAGAGCACCATGGGAATATCGACGGCTTCAAGGATGGCCCTGAAGTGGCCCTTCATGCCCTCTTGGGTGGGTTTGTTGTAGTAAGGAGCCACCGAGAGGATGGCGTCGGCGCCCTGCTCTTCCACCATACGGGACAGTTCCACGGCGTGGGCGGTGTTGTTGCTGCCGGCGCCCGCCACCACCGGCACGGCCCCGTCGCTGGTTTCGACGCAGGTGCGCACCACCTGGCGATACTCTTGCTCGCTCAAGGTCACGCTCTCGCCGGTGGTTCCGCAGGGCACCAGGAAGTCGATGCCCGATTCGATCTGCCATTCGATGAGGCGCCGGTAGGCTTGCAGGTCGAGGGCTCCCTGAGAATCGAAGGGTGTGACCAGCGCCGTTCCGCAACCTTTCATTCCATCTGCTCCTCAATGACGTTCTGCATGGTGAAGAGTCCTTTCCGTCCCGCTTTATGCTGGTCCCTCAACCATTGTGCGGCCAGCAGGGAGCCTAAGGCAAATCCGTCCCGGTTGCGGGCGCTGTGCTCCAGACGCAGCGTGTCGGAGGGCGAATCGAATCCGACCACGTGGGTGCCGGGGATGGATCCGGCGCGCAGGCTTGCAACGTCCAGCTTGCGCCGGTAGCTCTCTTCCACGATCTCCCGCAGCGAGAGGGCCGTGCCGGAAGGAGCGTCCAGCTTGTGGCGATGGTGGGCCTCCCACAAGAAAGGGTCGTACTCTTGAAAACGCGACAAAAGACGGGCAGCCCGGCGGGTCAAGCTGAAGAGCACCTGTACGCCCAGGCTGAAATTTGAGGCGTAGAGGACAATGCCTCCCGCCTCTTCGACCTTGTCCTCCATCTCCCTCAGCCGGTCATACCACCCGGTGGCGCCGATGACCAGCGGGATGCCGGCCTGCAAGGATTTCTCGATGTTGCCCGGTACCGCCTCCGCCAGCGAGAAGTCGACCAGCACCTCGCTTTGCTCGAGCCAGTCTCCGCTGAATGGGCGCCCCGGCGGATTGTCCCGGCGGCCCAGCAGGCGCACCACCCGGTGTCCCTTCTCAGGCGCCAGGCGCTCGACGGCCTGAGCCATGCGTCCGCGGCCGATCAAGCTGATCTTCATGGCGCAAGCCTCTCGAAGACTTCAGGGTCGGGATCTCGGAAGAAGGTTTCGTGAATGCGGCGGACGGCCGTGGGCATATGCTCCTGGCCTACCAGGAAAGTCAGGTTGGTGCGCGAAGCTCCCTGGGAAATGAGCCGCACCTCGATATCCTTGACGGCCTCGAAGACCAGTGCCGGCAGCCCCTTGCTCCAGGGCAGGGCATGGCCCACCACGCTGACGATGGCCATCGAGCTTTGCACCTGCACGTCGCCCAGGGCCGCCAGGTCGCGGAGCAGTTGGTCTATCTCGTCTTCCCGGTCGATGGTGACCGAGACGTTGATCTCAGAGGTGGCGATCACGTCCACTGGAATGCGGCGCCGGTCGAAGACGTCGAAGATGCGGCGGGCGAAGCCGTAGGCCAGCAGCATGCGGGGCGAATTGATGTTGAGGATGCTGATGCCGGGCTTGCAGGCGATGGACTTGATGGGGGTGCGGCTGGGGACTTCACGGGCCGAGATGAAAGTCCCCGGCTGGTCGATGCGGGCCGAGTCGAGCACGTAGACGGGAATGTCGCGGGCGATGGCCGGAATCAAAGCCGCCGGATGCAGTACCTTGGCGCCGAAATAAGCCAGCTCGGCAGCCTCGTCGAAGGAGATCGACTTGATCTTGAGGGCTTGGGGGACCAGCCTCGGATCGGCCGTGAGAATCCCCGGCACGTCGGTCCAGATCTGGATCTCCTCGACCTCGAGGGCGGCGCCTGCCAAACAGGCGCTCAGGTCCGAGCCCCCGCGTCCGATGGTGGTGGTCTCTCCCGCCGGACCCGAAGCGATGAAACCCTGCAGGACGCAGATCTTGTCTCCTTGCTTCTCCACCTCCCCGCTCAGGTTGGCGAAAGTGGCCTGCTCGTCGACGTGGGCCCGGGTGTAGCGGTCGTCGCTGCGTACCAGCAGTCGGGCGTCCAGGTAGGCCGAGGGGAGGCCCCTGGAAAGAAGCAGGTGGTGAAAAATGGCGGTGCTGAGCAATTCGCCCCGGGCCAGCACCTCGTCCTGCATCTGGGGACGCAGAAATCCTTCTTCCTCCACCCGCAGCAGCAGGCGTCTGACTTGATCGAAGTAGTCTTCGATGCTGCCGCGCGCCTTGCGCAGGGAGGCTCCCTGCATGAGTTGGGAGGCGATTTGCAGGTGCTGTTCCTCCATTTCCCGACGTTTGCCGTGGGCCGGCTCGTGCTGACCTTTTGAAGCCATCAGAGCGGCTTGCAGAAGGCCGTCAGTGGTCTTCCCCAGCGCCGAAAGCACCACCAGGGGGCGGCGCTGGGCCCGCGCTCTTACGGCTTCGAAAACCCTTTCATAGGCGGCCGCGTCGCGTTGCGACGATCCGCCGAACTTCATGATGATCATTGGCCTAAAAAACGGTCTCGGAACACGTACTCGGCATTGAGAATCGAGGCACCGGCGGCGCCCCGCACCGTGTTGTGCCCCAGAACCAGAAACTTGTAGTCGAGCAGTGGGCATGGGCGCAGGCGTCCGATGACGGTAGCCATGCCTTTTTGAGTCCACACGTCAAGACGGGGTTGGGGGCGATCGGGTTCGTTTCGCACCACTACCGGCTGGGGCGGAGCTGAAGGTAATCCCAGCCGCTGCGGCTCGCCTCGGAACTGGCTCCAGCAGCTCCTCACTTCATCCATCGAGGGGGCCTTGCCGCGAAAGGAAATCGAGACGCATTCCAGGTGGCCTTCTTCTACCGCCACCCGGTTGGCCTGGGCGCTGACCCTGAAGTCGGCGTGCTCGATGCGCCCCCCCCTCAGGCGTCCCAGGATCTTCTGTCCCTCGCTCTCGATCTTGTCTTCCTCGCCGCCGATGTAGGGCACCACGTTGGCCAGGATATCCAGCGAGGGGACGCCCGGGTAGCCGGCTCCCGAAAGCGCCTGCATGGTCACCACGTGCACCCTGTCGAGGGGGTATTCCTGCTGCAGCGGACCCAGCGCCATGGCCAGCGCGATGGTGGAGCAGTTGGCGTTGGTGACGATGGCTCCCCGCCAGCCGCGCTTGCGGCGTTGCACGGGGATGAGTTCCAGGTGGTCGGGATTGAGTTCGGCGATCACCAGCGGGACGTCCTCGTCCATGCGGTGGTTCCTGGCGTTGGAGAAGACCCAGCAGCCGCGGCGGGCGAACTCCTGCTCGATCTCTCCGGCTACCGACGAATCCAGTCCCGAGAAAACCACGGGACAGTCGAGCTGGTCGCTGCACGACTGCACCTTCATGTGACGCAGCGGCTCCGGCATGGGCGCCGCCTGCTTCCAATTGACCGTTTCGCCGTAGGCTTCGCCCACCCGCTTGTCCGAGGCCGCCAGCGCCCCGATCTCAAACCAGGGATGCCCGTCCAGCAGCAGCGCGAACTTCTGCCCCACCGCTCCCGTAGCTCCCAGAATCCCGACCCTTAACCTCTCGCTCAACTCTTTCGTCCTCTCGTCTGTCTAGTCTCTTTGGATGGGGGCACACTTCCGAAGTTCCCTCCGCGCCTGTCGCAGCCGAGGGGTGGCGACAGACCTGGATGGTAAGTATTTCATATGAACGGCAGGCTTGTTGCAATTTGGTTCCTGGCTGCCGGGCTGCTCTTGGCGGGCTGCGGCAAGAAGCGCGGCGACGTGGCGCTGACCCGCCAGGTCAGCGGACGCGTGCAGGAAGGCTTGGCCAGTTGGTATGGGCACGGCGACGGATACCACGGCAAGACCACCGCCAGCGGCGAGCGCTTCGACAAGAACAAGCTCACCGCAGCCCACTACTCGCTGCCCTTCGGAACCCGCGTCCGCGTCACCAACCAGAAGAACGGACGCACGGTGGTGGTTAAGATCAACGACCGCTACCCCATCTCGACCCTGCGCAAGGGCCGCATCATCGACCTCTCCTACCGCGCCGCCCAAGAACTGGCCATGGTCCGCGACGGCGTCGTCCCGGTCCGCCTGGAAGTCCTGCGCTGAGAAAGGGGAACCTTACAATTCCACAACCGGAGTGGGGCGGGATTGGTGGGTCAGGTGGAGTTGGATGGGGTTCCAGAGGTCGTGGAAAGTGCCGGTGGAGCGGCGGTTCAGGCCTTGGCGGGCGGTGTCCAGAGCGATGTCGGGGTCGTTGTTGTTGCGGCTCAGGTGGGCCAGAAAGACATGACGGGCTTGGCCGTCGAAGCGGGATAGGAATCCCGCGAAGGCGCGGTTGGAGAGGTGGCCCAAGCGGCTGGTCAGACGCTGCTTGAGGCTCCAGGGATAGGGGCCCAGGCGCAGCAGCTCTTCGTCGTGGTTAGACTCCAGTATGAGCCAGTCGCAGGCCGAAAGGCGCTCTTCCACCGCCTCGGTGAGGCTGCCCAGGTCGGTGGCCACGGCGCCGGCAAGGCCCGCCGCGCGCAGGCGGAAGCCAACGGGATCGGCGGCGTCGTGGAGGACAGGGAAGGGGTCCACCTCGACGTCGCCGACCACAAAGGGCTCCCCGGTGCGGAACTCTTCCCAGCGGTCGATCTGCTGCAGTTCGGCTACCTCGTTGCGGGTGCCCACATTGGCGTAGACGGGTGCCTGGTAGACGCGCACGAAAGCCTCGGCCCCCTTCCAATGGTCGATGTGGCCATGGGTGATGAGCAAGGCATCGAAATGGTCGATGGGAAGCCCGGCCTCCTGCAAACGGCGCCTTAAGCTGCGCGGTCCGAAGCCATTGTCGATGAGCAGGCGCGTGCGCCGCGTCTCGACGTAAGTGCAATTGCCGCTGCTTCCCGATCCCAGAACACACACTCTCACGATGCGCTAGAATCTAACAGGCGGGTATGAACAAAAATCATCTTGTGGGCCTGGATCGCGACCAATTAGTCGCGCTGGCCGCACGAATGGGCCAAAAGCCCTTTCGCGGAAAACAGCTCTATCATCAGATCTACCGGCGCAAGCTCCTCGACTTCGAACACATGACCGACTTGTCGAAGGACTTCAGAGGCCGGCTGAGGGAGGAGTGCGCCCTGGGTCCGCTGCAGGTGGAGCGGCGCTGGGAGGCTTCCGACGGCACCATCAAGTTTCTCTTCCGCCTGGAGGACGGCCGGCACATCGAGTCGGTCTACATCCCCGAAGAAAAGCGGGATACCTTGTGCATCTCCTCCCAGGTGGGATGCGACGTGGGCTGCACCTTCTGCCTCACCGCCCAGATGGGGTTCCGCCGCAACCTGACGCCGGGCGAAATCGTGGGTCAAGTGCTGACTCTGATCCACCTGGGAGTGGTGCCCGATACAGGCTTCAACATCGTCTTCATGGGCATGGGCGAGCCGCTCTACAACTACCGCAACGTCATGAAGGCCTTCCGCCTGCTCATCGATCAGGAGGGGATGGACCTCTCCTATCGCAAGATCACGGTCTCGACGGCGGGGGTCGTGCCGGTGATGAAGCGAATGCTGCAGGAGGAACGGTTGCCCAAGCTGGCCATTTCGCTCAATTCCACCACCGAGCAAATGCGCAGCCGCATCATGCCCATCAACCGCAAGTGGAACATGGCCGAGCTGCTCGACGTCTGCCGCAAGCTGAGCCGGCGCGCCGACCAGCGCCTGACCTTCGAATACGTCCTGTTGGCGGGCGAGAGCGACTCCGACGAGGACGCCAGGCGTCTGGCCCAACTGCTGCAAGGCATGCGCGCCAAGGTCAATCTTATTCCCTACAACCCCAATCCCGGACTGCCCCACAGCCGCCCCCCGCTTGAGCGGGTGGAGCGCTTTCAGCGCATTCTGGTCGACCGGCAGGTATCGGCCTTCGTCCGCAAGACGCGGGGCGATGACGTTTCAGCCGCCTGCGGCCAGTTGGCCCACCTGGAAGAGGCCGCCGTCTAATCCTGTCTTTGCATCATGTCCCGCAAGTTCCACATCGCCACTTTCGGATGCCGCACCAACCAGGCCGACAGCGCGGCTCTGCGCCAGGACTTCCTCGACCGCGGCTACAGCGAGACCGAAGACAGCTCCCAGGCCGACGTGGTGGTGGTCAACTCCTGCACTGTCACCCACCGCTCCGATCAGCAGGTGCGCCAACTGACCCGGCGCCTGCGCCGAGACAATCCCGCCGCCCGCCTGCTGGTGACGGGCTGCTACGCGCAGCGTGAGCCGCAGGCGCTGGCCCGCATCCGCGGCGTCGACGCCGTGGTGGGCAACACCCGCAAGAGCGAGTTGGTGCAACTGGCCCAGGGAATCTCGATTCGGCCCGCCGACGGGAGGCCGCGGAACGCATCGCAGCGGGGCGTGTCGAGGCGGGAGATGGCGGCGGTCTACAGCGACGACTTCGCCAAGGTGCGGGCCATCGACTGGACGCCGGCCACCCAGGTGGGCGGACGCACTCGGCCCTTCGTCAAGATCCAGGACGGATGCGACGCCAAGTGCACCTACTGCATCATTCCCTCGGTGCGGGGGCCGTCGCGCAGCGTGCCCCCCCAGCAGGTGCTGGAGCAGGTCCGCCGCCTGGTCGGGGCCGGCTTCCGCGAGATCGTCCTTACCGGAATCCATATCGGCACCTACGGGATGCATCTGCGTCCGCGCTTTCCGCTCGACCGGCTGCTGGGCGAGATCGCCGGGATGCAGGGGCTGGGATGGCTGCGCGTCAGCTCCATCGAGCCCATGGAACTCTCGCGCCGCATCATCGACCTGGCCGCCGACAGCGACAAGATCGCTCCCCACTTTCATATCTGCCTGCAGAGCGGAAGCGATTCGGTGCTCAAGCGCATGCTGCGCCCCTACAACACGGCCCGTTTCGCCTCTATCGTGGAAGAGATCCGCGACAAGATTCCTCACGCCGCCATCGGCACCGACGTCATCGTGGGTTTCCCGGGAGAGAGCGAAGAAGAGCATCGCCGTTCGCTGGACTTCGTGGGCCGCATGCCCTTCACTTACCTGCACGTCTTCCCCTACTCGGACCGCAGCGGGACCAAGGCCTCGTCGATGGAAGGCAAAGTCGACCCTCGGGAGATCAAGCGCCGCTCGGCCCAGTTCCGGGCGCTCAGCGACCAGAAGGAAGCGGCCTTCCGCCGCTCCTTCCTGGGACGCCGCCTGCAAGCCCTGACCCTCACCGACACGGCTCCCGACGGCTCCCGCCTGGCCCTGACCGGCAACTACATCCAAGCCCTCCTCCCCGCTTCCTACTCCGGCAACCAACTGGTCCAAGGCCAGGCCCTCCGCGAAACCGACAACGCATTGGTCCTGGGCTAGAGGCTGCGGCTTTAGGCTGCCGACGAAGCAGCGACTTGCAGGCGGATGCCCTCCCAGTCCTGGAGAATTCTGATGACTCGGAAGAGGTGGCGCATGTGAGGGTTGCCGCTTTCGGAGAACATGCGCATGAGGCTCTTGGACGAGCGCCCGGTGCGCTTGCCCAGTTCAATGAAACCGATGGTGGCGTTAATGTAGTCGCGCAGCACCGATTTGCCTTCCTCCACTTGGCCCCGCAACAGAGCTTCGACGCCTTGTCCGGTTTTCCCTTGGCGCTTGTCGCGCTCCCTTCTCTATAACGCGCCATCCATGCGGCTGAGCGATATTCGAGGGCCGATCTTGCGGATCGAGCGTTGCCGGGACTTCAGCCGGTTTGGAGGCAGTCGAGGAGAGGTTTCATGCGGCGGCGGGAGATGTCCAGGCGGGTGCCGTTGCGCAAGGTGAGCTGGCCGTGCCCGCCGGGCATGGGATCGACCTGGGCTACCGCGTCGAGGCGCACCAGCGCCGAGCGCGAGATGCGGAAAAAGAGCGACTCATCGAGGCGTTTTTCCAGATCGGTGAGAGTGGGATCGATCCAGAACTCCTTATCCGAGGTGCACAGTTTGGTGTAGCCCTCCTCGGTCCCGAAGTAGAGGACCTGGGCCTCGGGCACGACCTGAAAGCCCGATTTGTGGCGGGCCAGAAAGCGTATGGGACGGCCCGCTTTGCGCACGGCTTCGTCGAGGCGGTCCTCCAGACCTGCGTCCTGGGTCTCCTGCTTCGAGGACGAACGCAAGCGGGCCCGTTCCACGGATTCCTTGAGGCGGGCCCGCGAAACCGGCTTGAGAAGGTAGTCGAGGGCGAACATCTCGAAGGCGTCCACGGCGTACTGGTCGTAGGCCGTGCAGAAGACGATGAGAGGACGCGGAGAGGGTAGGGAAGCGGCTACTTCCAGGCCGCTGATGCCGGGCATCTGGATGTCCAGAAAAACGACGTCCGGATGTTTTGCTTCAACAGCCTCCAGCGCCTCTTGCCCGTCGCCGGCCTCGCCGACCACCTCGACATCGTCAAAGGCCGTCAGCAATTGACGCATGCGCTCCCGTGCCGGCGCCTCGTCGTCTACGATCAAAGCCTTCAACTCGGTTCCTCCTGGACAGTGCCGATCTGAACCTGATCGATGCCTAACTTTATCTCACACTTTCAGTGTTTGGTGGTTTTGACGGTGAATCCCAGGGTTGCGCCCTTGCGCACTTCGTTTGCGGCGGGCTTCACCCTGGGCTGGCGAATCGCTCCCCTTCAGGGAGCCAGGACTTGACTTTCAACGCAGTCGCTGCCTGCCCTCCGGAGCCTTGGCGAAGGAGGAGCCGGTGAATCGCCCCCCTTCAGGGAGCCCGGACTTGACTTTCAACGCAGTCGCTGCCATCGGTGATCACCGGCCCGTTGGCGGGTGGCCTGCTCCCGTCCCTCCCTGGCCTTGCCGTGCCCTTCCTAGTGCTGGCGGTCATAAATTCTGAGCCGGGGCCTTGCCAAGTTCGAGGTGCGACATGCGAATTTCGAAAGAACCCCGAAGGGGTGCAATTCGCCAGCCAAGGTCAGCCCCGGCGAGCGCGAGCGAGACGGCGGCGCCACCCTGGGTTTCAGACGGCAAAAGTCCGACACCCTCGAAAAGCGTGGAATAACGCGACGGGGTGGCTCAAAACTTCTGACGCACTGCACCAGCCTATCAAGCGGGGAAGGAGGCCTTTTCAGCCCTGCCCTGCGTCGCCTATGGCGAAGGAGGGTCCGCAGCCTTCAAAGCCAGCACGGTGCAGTCGTCCTGGGGGGAGCCGCTGTGGCGGCGCACCTGCTCGATGAGATGATTGCAGATTTCTTCGGGCGAGCCCTGCAGGGCCCGGGCGGCGGACTCGGCCACCCTTTCCAGGCCGAACTCCTCCTCCTCGGAGTCCTCCGCCTCGATCAGCCCGTCCGAGTAGAGGACGATGGTGTCCCCCGGCTCCAAGACCACTTCTTCCTGCTGGTAGTCGGCAGAGGCGAAGAGTCCCACGGGAGTGCCCCCGCTTTCCAGGCGCTGCGGAACGCTTCGGCCCGGTCGGAAGAGCAAGCCGGGCGGATGGCCGGCGTTGACATAGCTGAAGCGCCCCGACGACGGATCGAAGAGGCCATAGAAGAAGGTCACGTACATGCTGGGCTGGGTGGTTCGCCAGGTGCGCCGGTTCAGTTCCGCGATCAGCGAGTCTACCCGACCGCCATGCTGGGATGCCAGGGTTTCCAGCCGTCCCTGCAGGCCGGCCATCACCAGTCCGGCCGGGACGCCCTTGCCCGACACATCTCCCAGGGCCACGCCCAGCCGGTCCTGGGGCAGGCTGATGAAGTCGTAATAGTCGCCGCCGACTTCGGAGGCCGGACAGCAGACGGCGCCCACTTGCAGCCCGGGCCGGGTGGGGTAGCCCCGCTCCAGCAGTTGTTGCTGCACCCCCTTGGCTCGTTCCATTTCGCGGCCGCGCCGTGCCGAGGCCAGCGCGTCCTTGACCTTCCCCACGGTTCGCTGCAGCCGCTTGCGGGTGACGGGTTTGAGCAGGTAGTCGACGGCGTGCAGTTCGAAGGCGTCCAGCGCGTAGTCGTCAAAGGCGGTACAGAAGACCACCCGCGGACGGGGCGCCGGCAGGCGTGCCGCCACTTCGGTTCCGCTGGCCCCCGGCATCTGGATGTCGAGAAAGACCAAGTCGGGACGGACTTCGGCGATCTGTTGCAGGGCGTCCATGCCGTCCGCTGCTTCGCCCACCACCTGCAGTTCGCCGAAACCGTCCAGCAAGGCACGCAGACGGTTGCGTGCGGGTTGCTCGTCATCCACCAACATCACTCTGATCATATCGTCTTTCACCACAGGCTCTCAGCCTGCCTGGCCCTGCGCCATCTGTTGGCTGTCGCTCTCGGCGGGCATTTCGATGCGCACCACGGTGAGGCTGTTTTCCCGGTCGCGGGTGACTTCCAGCCGGGCCTGCCTCCCATAGTATCCCCGCAGGCGGCGCTGGACGCTCTTCAGTCCGAATCCTTCGCCGCGACGCCGCTCATCGGGACGGCTCAGCCCCTCCTCGAGATCGAATCCGGGACCATTGTCCTTGACCTTGAGGATCAGGCGGTCGCCCTGCCTGCGGGCTGAGATGCCGATGCGCCCGACGCCGCGCACCGAAGAGAGCCCGTGTTTGACGGCGTTTTCGACCAGCGTCTGCACCATCATGCCGGGCACCTTGATTTGGGCGGCCTCTTCCTCCAACTCGACTTCGTATTGGAGACGGTCTCCGAAGCGGGCCCGCTCGACGTCGAGGTAGGCGCTGAGGAAATCGAACTCGTCCTGCAGCAGCACCCATTCCTGTTCGGAACGGCGCAGCGTGTAGCGGAAGACTTCCGCCAACTGCTCCACCGTCTCCTCGGCCAGCTCCGGCTTCTGGTGAATCAGGGAAGCGATGGCGTTGAGGGCGTTGAAGAGAAAATGGGGATTGATCTGGGCCCTCAGAGCTTTCAGTTCGGAGCGGCTGGCGTGTAGCTTGAGGTCTTGCTCGCGCTTCTCCTGTTGTTTGCGCTTCTCTTGCAAACGCAGGTTTTCAAGCATGCGGGCCAGGATCTCGGCCAGCGTCTGCAGCAGTTTCTGATCGCTGCGGAAGTACGGTGTCTGGCTCTGCCGCTCCCCCATGTGGATGTAGCCGTAGATTCTTCCATCGGCCTGAATGGGCACCGTCAAGGCGGTGATGGAACCGTACTCGTCCCCTCGTATCAATTCGCTCTCTTGCTCGCCGGCTCGCGTCCCGATGGTTTCAACCCTCGCCTCAGCCAGGAAGATTTCCCCCAGAATGCGTCCGGATTGGGTTCGCAGCCTCTGTTCGTCGGTAGAATCGCGCACGGCTCCCAGGAATTCCTTGGCCGCCTCGGTGGCTTCGAACTGGCGTCCAAACCACCATTGGTCAAGCTTGCGCGACAAGAGACGGGAGAGCATGGGGAGCGACAGGGCCAAGGGAAGAAAGGCCAGGGTGAGAAGCAGGGCTCCCTCGTCGTCGGCCCTCAAGTCGGGCACGAGGGCCGGCAGTCCGACGAAGAAAATGAGCAGCAGTCCGAACACCAGGAAGAAGAAAAGCCCCCGCTTGACGACCAGGTCGAAGAACTCGTAGCGCTGCTGGTAATAAAGGCCCACGAAAACGAAGGTGAGGGGCATGGTGCGGGCCACCAAGAATCCGACCTCCCGCAGCATGGGCAGCCAGAAAGTGAACGGCAGCGCCAGCAGCACGGCCAGCAGGAAGATCATTCTGCGGCGATAGACGCTGCGGCGTTCTTCCTCGGTCGGGAGTTTGGCCTCCTTCTTCTCGGTTCTCTTGACCCACAGAATGAGGGCGATGCAGAAGACGGCTGTGTAAGAAAACCCCAATTGGAAGAAAGTACCTATCCGCTCTCCCGAGATGGTGCTCCAGCCCAGAATGACGCCGAGGATCTGAGAGACGGAATAGAGCGCTCCCAGCCAGGAAACCGCAAGGCCGGCCAGCCAGGGCCATTGGCGGTTCAGTTTGTTTCTTTCGGACGCATAGAAGATCTGGCAAATGAGGGGAGGGAAAAAGAGCGCCGCCTCGGTGAAGAGAAGTTGCCAGGCCTGTCGCTGGACAAGCTTTCCCAGGTAGGGAACGGCGTCGATGATTCCCAGGAGAAACCAGAAGATGGAGAGCATGTTGATGGCCAGTGAAGAAACCAACTCGAAAAGAGGCGGCTTCTTCTCGGCCTTCAAGGTCATGTAGGTCAGCACCGAAAAGGCCACTACGCCGAAGGTGCTGAGGTAGAGCGCAATCCAGGAGTAAGCATCCATATCCGTTTCCTTACCCTGCCATTATGAGACTGGATGCGCCGGCAATCTACGTCGCAGCGCTCAACGGTTGAATTGAGCAGGTCAATGGTCGTGGCCGCCCTCTTATCGGCCGGGGCCTCGCAGGTTCTGCTCCAGGGCCTGGCCCAGGGAGATGTTTTGCGTGGAAAGGGTCGATCCCAGTGCGCGCTGGAGGCGCAGGCTGCTCTGGATCAGGTCGACCCGGTTGCGGATCAGCACCGATTCGGCCTGGGTCAGATCGCGTTGCACTTCGATCATGTCGCGGGTGGTGGCCATGCCCACGTCGAAACGGGCCTGCTGGCTGTCGAGACGCTCGCGGGAAAGGCGCACGGCGGCCTGGGCGGCCTCCACGCCGGCGCTGTTCATCTCGATCTCGGTCAGCGCCCGGCGGACTTCCAGGGCCACTTCTTGCAGCAGCGAGCGGCGTGCCAACTGCTCCTGGTCCAGCGCGATCTGAGCCTGGGCGTTCCGGGCCCGGGCCGCCTTGTTGCCCAGGGGCAGGCGGAAGTCGAGAGCCACCAGGTAGCCGTAGAAGTCGCCGCCGAAGAGCTGCTCCAAGGAATCGCCGGCGCCTCCCGGCTGGATGTCGATGACGGGAGCGTTGATGAATCCGCCCGAGAAGTCGCGGATGAGACGGCGTCCCCCCAGGCCGAACTGCTGGTAGGAAAGCAGCAGGTCGAGTTGGGGCTTGAGGCGGTTGCGGGAGCGCTCCAGCAGGACGCGCGAGTTCTCAATCCGCAAGCCCGCCCGAGCCAGCTCAGGACGGTTGCCGCGGGCCTGCTCCATGAGCTGGGGGAAGGGAGAGGCCACGGGAGGCGGTTGATAAATGTCCTGAGAAGGCACGATCTCGCCCGGGAAGGCGCGGGGGTCCTCAAGCCCGGTGATGAGGCGGATCAACTGGTCCTGGGCCAGGCGGTAGTTGAAGCGTGATCGGATAAGCTGCTCGCGGCGCGCGGCTACCTCGGCCTCGGCCTCGATCACCTCGACGCGGGCCGCCGAACCCACCTCGAAACGGGCCTGATTCTGGTCCATGGTGGTCTGGGCCAATTCCAGAGACTCTTCCTGCACCTTGATGTCTTCGAGGGCGAACTGCAGCTCCCAATAGCCCTCTTGCACCGCAAGGACGACGTCGGCTACGCGGGTCTCGAACTCGTGGCGTGAAATGTCGAGATCGTTGCTCGAGATTTCGATGTCGTAGTCGGCGTCGATCCGTCCCCAGCCCCTGAGCAGGTTCTGGCGCAAGGTGGCTGCCAAGTCGGTGGCAATGGCGGGGACCAGATCGGCGAAGGAGTTGGTGGTGCTGTTGCGGTTGGCGTTGAATTCGAATTCGAAATGGGTTCCGGAGGAAAGGTCCTGCCGGTAGCCGAATTCATAGCGGGTGTCGACGTCGGTGACGCTCTCCCCTCCGGCCAACAGGCTGGCGGTGGGCTGGGTGGTGCGCTGCCAGTCGAAATTGAAGAGGAACTCGGGATCGTAGACTCCGCGGCGGGCTTCGATTTCCCAGAAGGCCGAGAGGGGCCGATGGCGCTCGACGTTGATGTCGAGGTTGTTGCGCAGGGCCATTTCAACCGCCTGGCGCTGGCTCAGGTAGACCTTTCCGGCGTCGACGCGACCCATGACGTGCAGGTCGGGAGTTGTGATTTCACGGCGCGGCTGGTCCTGGTGCCAGCGGCCTTGGGCCCACAGCGGCGAGGCCGCCGGGAAGGCGCCCAGCAGCGCCAGAAAAAAAGCGGTAACGCGGGTCATCATGGCGAGTGCTCCGGTTGTCTTGGTTGCGGCCCCCTGGTTCGGCGGACGGGTGTGGGACACAGCACGGGGTCAGAGAGGGATCCTCTTTGCGCGGCAGCACGTCCAGATTCAGGTCACCAATCATCATGATGGAATGGGAGCCGAACCGGGGCTGGCGGGGTGCTGTCACGGGCGGACGGGGCGGAGCCGCCTCAGTACTTGAGGATGGAGTAGATGTTGTGTCCGTCCAGCTTGGAGCGGCCGTTGAGGAACTCCAATTCTACCAGGAAGGCCAGTTCGTGAACGCTGCCTCCCAACTTCTTCACCATCTCGACGGTAGCGGCGGCCGTGCCGCCGGTGGCGATCAAGTCGTCGACGATGAGGATGTTCTGATCGGCCTCGATGGCATCGCGGTGTATTTCAAGGGTGTCCGAGCCGTATTCCAGGTCGTAGGAGTGGGAAAGCTTCTCGGCCGGCAGCTTGCCGGGCTTGCGCACGGGAATGAATCCGGCCCCGATGTTGGCGGCCAGGGCGGGAGCGAAGATGAATCCCCGCGACTCGATGCCCAGCACCTGGTCGATTCCGGCCCCGTGGTAGCGCTCGGAAAGGATGTCCAGGACCTGGCGCAACCCCTGAGCGTCTTTCAGCAAGGTGGTGACGTCGTAAAACAGAATGCCCGGTTTGGGAAAATCGGGCACCTCGCGAATCTTCTTTTTCAATTCTTCCATGGCTGCCTACCTTTCGATCGTGAATAACTGGAAGTCCTTCTCCGGACCCTCTTCTTCCCGAATCGAATCGACCTCGGAGAAGCGCGGACCTTGGTTGAGATGGCTCTTGAACTCATCTAGGGTCTCGGAATCGGCTTGGGCCACCACTTCGACCGTGCCGTCGGGATTGTTGCGCACCCAACCTTTAACCCTCAGGCGGGCCGCGGTTTGCTGGGTGAAGTAGCGGAATCCTACGCCTTGAACCCGGCCGCAAAGAACATATCGTCGAGTCATGTTGAACGTGCCGTCTGGGTGGGAATGGTCGGGGCGAGAGGATTTGAACCTCCGACCTCACGGTCCCGAACCGTGCGCGCTGCCAGGCTGCGCCACGCCCCGTATGCGAAGCTCTAGTTTATAACATACTTGATGAGCAGGAATCCACCGATGAGCAGGACGGTGAAGAGGACGGCCAGCAGGTTGAAATAGCGGTCGATGAAGCGCTGGATGTGAGGTCCGAAATAGAGGATCAGCAGGCCGATGAGGAAAAAGCGCAGGCCGCGGCTGATCAGGCTGGCCAGGAAGAAAATGGGCAAGTTGAGCTGGAAGACTCCCGCTGCCAGCGTAAACACCTTGTAAGGAATGGGCGTGAACCCCGCAATGCCCACCGCCATGGCGTCGTAATCGCGGTAGAGCTGCTGGACGCTCTGGAACTGTTCTTCCATCTGGTAAAACTCGACGATGGGCCGACCCAGCAGTTCGAAGAACTGATAGCCGATCCAGTAGCCGATGCCCGCGCCCAAAACCGAGCCCGCCGTCGTCACCAGGGCGAAAAAGAGGGCGCGGCGGGGCGCCCCTACCGCCAAGGCGATCAGCAGGACATCGGGAGGGATGGGGAAAAAGGAGGACTCCGCCACGGCGATGGCGAAAAGGGCCCAGGTACCATAGGGGCTCTCGGCAAAGCTCAAGACCCAGTCATATAGTCTGCGGACCCACCTCATCGGCAGGCTCTCCGAGAGCGCGGCCCGTTTCGTAGACAAAGCATAGACAATATTAAGTCAATAATGAATCCGCCTCGTCGGGAAAGGCATCTAGAGAAGTGCATCCGATGGATGCCGAGGAGAAGGGGCCGGATACGACTCAAGTACGAACAAATTGCCCCCGTTCATCTTTCGTGTCGTTCTCCAAATCCGGTCCCTTCTCCAGACTCTTCTCAGCGGCTTTCTTCGGCCACCACTCCTTCGGCGATGACGATCTCCACACGCCGGTTCTGCTGACGGCCCCGGGCGGTGGAGTTGTCGGCGATGGGCCGGTCCAGCCCGTAGCCGACGGCTTTCATGCGGGTCGAAGCCAGTCCCTGCTCAGCCAAGAAGTCGAGCACGGAATCGGCCCGCTCCTGCGACAGCCTGAGGTTGTAGGAAGCCGTGCCGGTGGAGTCGGTGTGTCCCTCGATGCGAAGGTTGAGATCCTGCATGATGAGGAGGATGCCGGCCAGCTTGGCCAGCACCAGACGGGCTTGCGGTTTGAGATCGGCCTTGTTGGTGTCGAAGAGGATGTCGGGCAGGTTGACGATAAAGCCGCGGGCCGAGTTGCGGGTATCGGCTACCTGGGAGAGAGCGTTTTGCAGACGGCCTTCCAGGGTTTCCTTCTCTTCTCTCAGATCCTGCATGCCTGCCCGCAAGGTTTCCCTTTCCTGGCGCAAGTCTTCCAGGGCCTGTTCCAGTTGGGCGTTCTCGCGGTTCAACCGGGCCTGACGGTCTTCCAGCCGCTCCAGTTCCTGGCGGGCCTGCCGCACGGCGTTCTCGGCCATCCGCTTCTCGTTTTCGAGGCTGGCCTGTTCGGCCCTCAGCCGCTCTTGCTGGCTCTGCAGGCGGCTGATTTCCTGCTGCGACTGAGCGGCGATCCGCTGGGCCCTTTCTTCGGCGGCTGCGGCCTTGGCTTGAGCTTCCTCTGCATCGGCCTGGGCACTCTCGGCCCTGGCCCGGGCGCTTTCGGCTTCCTCACGCAGTTCTTCCATGCGCGCCTGCCGTTGGGCGATCTGGCGCTCCAGTTCTTCGGCTTGTTTGCGGCGCAGGGTGATCTTGATGGCCTCGTTGCTGGAGGCGACCGACTTGCGGGCGAACTCGCGGGCGCCGCCGCGGCTGCGGGAGGAGCGGGCCATCTGCTGCGACTGGCGCAGCGTCAGAGAGGCCTCGGACATGATATCAGGGGCGTACTCCCGGGCGCCCAGTTCCTGGGCCAACTGGTAGACCTTTTCAGCCTGAACGACATCCAGCGGCTTGTCCCCGTCATAGTCGACGGGCGAGAGATTGTCGAAGCCGCGGCGGGGGGCGGGCGAGAAATTGTTGTAGGTGAGCTGGCTGGAGGGCGCTTGCGGCTCCGAACTGGGGGCATTCTTGAAAATGACCATGGCCGAGGGTCTGGAGACCTGGTAGTAGGGCTCTCCGGTGACCATCAGGGCGAAAGTGCGCAGTCCTGTCGAGTAGCGGACCTTGTCGTCGCGCTCCTGGGGACGCACCCACAGCTCGCCCAGGTTTTCGGCTCCCCCGTCGCGATTGACGGCCCACAGCACATAGGCGGTCACGTCGCCTCCGAAGAGCACGGCGGGTTTCATGTTGTCGTACTCGACTTCGATGCGCATCTGGCCTTCCTTGAATTCCATCTTGGCTTTCATGCGGGCATCGGGCAGAAACGTACTGCGCAGCATTTCGATCTGCACGCTCTTGCGTTCGGGAAAACGCACCACGTTGAGCTGCTCCTGGACCTCTTGCGCCCAAAGCGCCGTGGAGAGGGTGGCGATGAGCAATAACAGGGCTGACTTCTTCATGGAGCGATACTCCTTATCTCAAATACTACGGGCCTTATCTCAAATACTTCGGGCCAGTCATCGGAAACGAAACCAGCGAACCGGAGCCGCCTCCGGCGGGGAAACGGCTCCGGGCGATTCTCCGCGAATTCTACAACAAATCGATTTCCTCCACCTCCGAGCCGTTGTAGACGACGTCGCCTCCCTCCTCCAGTATCTTGCGGCAGAGCGGGCAGTCGAGGCTGAAGAACTCCTGGGGATCGAAGTCGGCCACCCGCCGGGCGATGGTGTCGGCGTCGGGGCTGTCGAGGTGGACGAGGCGGAAGATGCCCACCGGAGTAAAGACCGCCTCTTCTTCGTCGTACTGGTCTTGGCAGTCGCTGTCCCTGGGCAGGACGGCAGGGCGCGGGTCCGAGGCCCTCTTGCGGGGGGACTTTGCAGAGGACATGGATTGCCTCCTCTCCTGTTGGGGCCGGCTCGCCGGGGACGCTTGGCGGCAAGCCGGCCGATGATGCGTCCCGCCTCTCTATAGACGTGCCCGATAGGCCGATCTGCGAAGCTTTCTGAATGCCGGGCCGAGGAAGGCCTTGTCCGCAGCTCTCAGGGGCCGCCTTGAAAGATCCCCCTCGGGCTCGTACACTGTCACTTAAGGCGCCCCTCCATGACGAGGGGCGAACGCGTTTTGGAGAGTGTGAAAGAGACGGCTGAGGAGGGCGAAGGAAGCATGGCCACGAAGTACAAGGTAGGGAGAAACTGCGACAGTTGGTGCACCAAGTGCAAGCTCACTCTTGAGCACGTCATCGTCTCGATGGTGGGCAGCCGGCCTGCCCGGGTGCAATGTCTCACCTGCAAATCGAACCATAACTTTCGACAAGCTCCCAGCAGCAAGAAAAGTACAAAGAAAGGCGTCAAGATGGTTTCCAGCAAGAGCAAGGCCAAGTCCTCAGGTCCCAGGTCCAAGACCAGCCGCACCCGCGGGCCCGGGGGCAAGAACTGGAACACGCTGATCACCGAACGAGATACCTCCAAGGCCCGGCGCTACAAATTGACGGCCACCTTCGAAAACGAGGAGCTGATCGACCACTCCCGCTTCGGCATGGGCATCGTCCTGGAGGCGGTGCCTGACAAGATCGAGGTGCTATTCGAGGACGGCGCCCGCACCTTGGCTCACAGCCGCTGACAAGCGCGGCCGGAGGTGATATAAACTAAGACTTGCCATGGCCAAACATCGGCTCAGACACCTGATTGCTGTTTCCCTTGTCCTGGCATTCCTCTGTTTCACCGCCAGCCAGTCTGTGGAGATCGCCCATCCCATCGAGGAGGCCTCCCAGACCGACCACCGGCATCCCAGGGGCGACTCCGGTCTCGATCTGGTCTGCGTCCAGTCTGGCGACCACAACCACTTCTGCCTCCACCAGCAGAGTCTGGCCCCCAGCGTGGAGGCACCGGAACTTCTGCCCACCTGGGCTCGGCTGGATGCCCACCCCGACTCCGATCCTCATTTCCTGATCGGGACCGAACTCGATCTGCGCCCCCGCGGCCCCCCCCGACCGCCCTCCACCGTCTAAATCTCCCAGTCTACGGATTCAAGTTTTTTGCTGAAAGCAGCAGGCCGGATGCAATAGGAGTGCGTCCGGCGGAGGGTTTTTACATGATGTTTCTAAGAATGCGGCCGCTGCGCTTTTTGTATTTGCCGGCAGCGCTTGTGATCTGCTGGGCCGGAGTCAGTTCGGCCCAGGACTCGGCACGCCTGCAAGGTCAGGTTAGGTTTGTCAACAACGGACAGCCGATCCATTCCGCCACCGTCATGGTGGTGGAATTGAGCAAGGTCGTCGAAACGGACGCCGAAGGGCGCTATGCGATGCAGCTTCCGGCTGGATCCTACACGGTGATCGCTTACACGAATTCTCTGACGGCACCAAGCGCCGCCGTCGAAGTCCGCTCCGGGGAAACGCGCTCCCTCGACTTCGCCCTGGAGCTGACTCCCCTTAAACACGAAATCACGGTCACGGCTGAAGACATCCAGCAGACGGCCTTCCAAGCGGTGCAGTCGGTCAGTTCGCTGGATTCGATCGACCTCAGCCGCCGCCACGCTCCCGGCCTGGGCGAAGTGCTCAAGGATCAGCCGGGCGTGTCCAAGCGCAGCTTCGGTCCGGGGAGTTCGAGGCCGGTGATCCGCGGCTTCGACGGCGACCGTGTCCTGATCATGCAGGACGGGATCAGGGTCGGTTCGCTGGCTTCCCAATCCGGCGACCACGGCGAGCCCATCGATTCCACCAGCCTGGAGAGGCTGGAGGTCCTCAAAGGCCCGGCCACGCTTCTCTACGGCAGCAACGCGCTGGGGGGAGTCGTCAACGCCCTCAGCGGCCATTTCGAGGTCCACACCCAGCCCCATGAGGGCACCCGCGCCAAGGTGTCGACGGTGGCGGGCAGCGCCGACCGGCACTTGGGAGGAAGCCTGACCGCCGAGCACGGTGTTGGACAGTGGCTCTTCTGGGTTGGCGGAGGCGGCCAGAGAACCCGAGACTATGAGACGCCTCAAGGCGAGATCACCAATTCGGCTTCTCGCATCAGCAACGCAAGGGCCGGCCTCGGCTACTACGGCGAGAAAGCCTTTGCCAGTTTCGGCTACACCTACAATGACGGCCGCTACGGCATCCCCTTCGCCCAGGAGTTCCACGGACACGAGGAGGAGGGAGAAGGCGACGGCGGCGAAGAAGAAGACCTGGAGGCTGTCGACGTGGCCTTTCGTCGTCACAACCTGCGCTTCGCCGGCGGATTCCGCAGCCTCGGCTCATGGATCAACTCCTTCAAACTCTCCCTCAACTACACCGATTGGGGCCATGACGAGCTTGAGGTCTTCGATGGCGGAGAGGAGATCGAGGTGGGAACGGCCTTCCAAAACCGGCAGTTCGTCTACCGCGGGGTGTTTCAGCAGGCCCAAAGAGGTCTGCTTTCCGGAAGCTTCGGTTTCTGGGGCCTGAGCCGAGACTATGACGTCAGCGGAGAGGAGGCGCTTTCGCCGCCCGTCGACGAGAGCGCCTTTGCCCTCTTCACCTTGCAGGAGATCGACTTCGAACACGTCAAGCTGCAGTTCGGGGGCCGTCTGGAGCACAATCGATTCAAGCCCCAGGGCCCGCAACTCCGGGGACAGGGGAATGAGGGCGGCGAGGCGGAATTGCTGCGTCTTCCCGACCGCGACTTCACCGGCCTCTCGGGGGGCGTGGGGGCCCGCTTCGACCTCTGGGAGGGCGGCGCCTTCGTGGCCAACTTCGTCAGTTCCTACCGAGCCCCTGCCCTGGAGGAGCTTTACAACTTCGGCCCCCACGTCGGGAATCTGGCTTTCGAGGTGGGCGATCCCGACCTCGTGAGAGAGCGCAGCAACGGCCTCGACTTGTCTTTGCGTCATTCCAAGGGCCGCGTCAGGGCCGAAGCCAGCTTTTTCTACTACGACATCGACGATTTCGTTTTCCTGGCTCCCACCGGCCAGATCGAGGACGGTCTCATCGAAGCCGATTTTTCCCAGGGCGACTCACGCTTTGTAGGGTCCGAACTGCGCCTGGACGTGGGAGTCCATGACTCGGTCTGGCTCAACTTCGGACTCGACACGGTGGATGCCCAGTTGACCGGCAGCGGCGAATCGCTTCCCAGGATTCCCCCGCTGCGGGCCAGGCTGGGCGTCGATTTCCGGCATGACGGCTTCAGCTTCAAGCCGGAGTGGGTGGTGGCCGACGGGCGCAAGGAGGACATCTTCGCCAGCGAGACGCCCACCGGCGGTTACGGCGTCGTCAACCTGGCAGCCTCCTACACCCTGCCGGGGCGCCATCTGCTGCACCACTTTTCCCTCAACGTCTACAACGTGGGCGACAAGCTCTACCGCAACCATCTCTCCTTCATCAAGGACTTCGCGCCCGAGATCGGGAGAGGCGTCAGCTTGGCCTACACGGTGGAGTTGTTTTAGACGCCTTAGCGCATCCAGCGGCGGACCTTCTCCACCAGGGCCTGGGGGTCGTTGACGTTGAGCAGCAGTTGCTCGACCCGTCCCTGGGCGTCCAGCAGGAAGACCGAGGGGAAGATGTTGACGCCGCCCATGGCCTCCCAGTTCGCCCGGTCGAGCAGGTAGTTGGGGAAAGCCATCCCCTCTTCCCGGGCGTACTGGCTCCGCTCGGCGTCGTCGGGCTGAAGGCCCAGTACGGCGTCGGCGTTGTAGCCGACGATCTGCAGCTCTGAACTGGAGAATTCCCGCTCCAGCTCGACGATGGAGGGAGCCAGCCGGCGGCACACCGGGCAGCGCGTCACCCACAGCCAAACCAGGCGGGGCTTGCCCGCCTGCAACCCATGAGATCCGCTGAAGGGGTTCTTCAAGTCGAGGGAGGGGAAGCTTACTCCCTGCCAGTCGCTGACGCGCACGGGGACGCTGTTCTGTTCAATGAAGGCCTGCAGTTTGGCGGCGTCCACCGATTGCAGCTCTCCCTCTGGGTCAAGCTCCACCATACGGGGCAGACGGGGTTCCGCCTCCAGGACTCTGAGAAGCAGAGCGGCGGAATCTTCCTCCAATCCGAAGGCCTGGGCCAGTTCCCTGCAACTGGGGAGCCGTCCGTCGCTCTGGCGCACCGTTTCGATGCGGGCGGGAAGGCGGAAGAAGACCTCGTAGAGGCGGGCGGCGTAGACGCGGGCCTCTCGAGAAAGGTCCTGGTCGGACCAGATCTCCGAGAAGAGCACTCTGCCCTTTTCCGAGGCCAACATGGCCTCGACGCGCTCGTGGATAACGGTCTTGGCGGAGCCCTGGGGGGAGGCCGAAAGCCCGCTTCCGGATGGGGGGTTGGCCCAAGCCACAACCACTGCCGTCAGCAGAATGGAGTATGTTGGCAAAGTTCGCGAGAGATTCATTTCCTTGATTCTCTTGACGAAGGAGTCCTCGCCGGGTTCCAATCCTTGTGGCCGTCCTCTCTTGAAAATGCGCCTTTTTTCGCACAATCGCGACGAAGCCGCTACAATGTTTCAGGATGCCTACAGGGGTCGAAGCAATCGGGGGGCGGGCCTCGTGGGAACCGCCAACTTATCTTTTTGGAGGAGTGATGAAACGAGTTCTCGTCCTCGCGTTTTTGGCTGGGGCGCTGACGCTGACTGCGTTGGCGTCCTCTTACGTAATGGTCAGCGATTCCGACTTGGCCAGCCGCTCGTCGGCCGTTGTCATCGGACAGGTCTTGCAGGCCCAGGGGGTGATGCAGGACGGGATTCCCTGGACGCGCTATACCCTGGGAGTGGAAGAAAGCCTACGCGGCCGTCTGTCCGGGCGCATCGAAGTCGACGTCCCCGGCGGCATCGTCGGTGACGTGGGCTTGAAACTCTACGGAATGCCCTCTTTCGCACAGGGGGAAAAGGTCCTGCTCTTTCTCTCGGGGCGCGATGGCTCGAGCATGCGCCTGACCCATCAGATGCTGGGGGCTTTTTCCCTTTACGACACGCCCAATGGCGAAGTCGCCTTGCGTCACCTGGAAGGTGCCGTCGAGATGCAACTCCCCCGTTTGGGCCAGCGGGGACGTTACCATCGTCCCCGCAATGTGGAGGCTTTCAGCCGTTGGCTGAAGAGCGAGAGCCGCCCGGCGGAGGACTATTTCGTCGACTTGAGCCGGCAAGAAGCCGAGGAAATCGGCCGCCAGCGCGAACTGAGGCAGCGCTTCACCCTGCTTGAATGCCGCGAC
>DATIPQ010000132.1 GCA_035471785.1 Acidobacteriota bacterium | reverse complement strand
CTTCGGGCGAGTTTGCATCGGCCCACGAGCGCTATGGCCGCAACCGGCCATGAGGGAACCAGGCGAAGGCCGGATGCTGCTCATTCAAGGGCGAAGTCCGATATGCGAAGTTGGAACGGGCTTGGCGACTTGGATGTCATGGGATGCAGTATGATGAGGCGCATGCAAGCGTTGCGAGGTATTGCCACTTTGGTTGTCCTGCTGGCGGCTCTGGCGGGGTGTTCTGGCGGGGAGACCTTCGAGCTGGTGGGAACCGTGGAACGCAAGAACATCGAGCTGGCGGCGCCGGTTTCGGAAGTGATCGTCGACATCCCCGTGCAAGTGGGGCAGAGGGTAGAGGCCGGAGAGTTGATCGCTCAGCTCGACGTCGAAGTGGCCGAGGCCGAGTTGAGGGCCCGGCAAGCCGTCTATCAGGCCGCCCAAGCCACCCTCACTGAAGAGCAGAAGGACTTTCAGCGCGTTGAAGGGCTGCGCAGGGCCAATGTCACAGCCACCAGCGAACTCGACCGGGCCCGCCGCGAGCGCGACGAAGCCCAGGCCGCCTTGGCCGAGAGCGCGGCGCGGCTCAAGCAAAGCGAAAAGCGTCTGGCCGACCTCTCCATCCGCAGCCGGGCCGACGGCGTGGTCGACCAGATTCCCTTCGACGAAGGCGAACGCGTACCGGCTGGCGGCGTGGTGGCGGTGGTGCTGGCCGACGAGAATCCCTGGGTGCGGGTGTGGCTGCCGGCCCGGGCCGCCGCCAGGGTCCGTCCCGGACTGGAGGCCGCAGTTCGCGTCCAAGGGCTGGACGGCAGCTTCGCCGGACGCATCGTCGACATCGCCCGCGAACCCGAGTTCACCCCCCACTACGCCCTCACCGAGGAGGAGCGCGCCCACCTGGTCTTCGAGACCCGCATCGAGTTGCTGGACGCGCCCGCCGAGCTGCGTCCCGGAGTGGCCGCCCAAGTCAATCTCACCGTCCCCGACACGGCCCCCTCAGAGGACGCTTCATGAATTCGGCGAGCGTCCCCGCCATCCGCACCCGCGGCGCCAGCAAAAACTTCGGCGACCTGCTGGCCGTCGATGCCCTCGATCTGGAGGTCAAGACGGGCGAAGTCTACGGATTCCTGGGGCCCAACGGCGCCGGCAAGTCGACCCTCATGCGCATGCTCATGGGGCTGATGAGGCCGTCCTCGGGAGAAATCGAGGTGCTGGGGCTGCGCATGCCCGATCAAGCCGACGCCTTGCGCACCCGCATCGGCTACATGGCCCAGCACTTCTCGCTCTATGAGGACCTGACAGTGGAGGAGAATCTCGACTTCGCCGCCGAGGTTTACGGCATCGGCAAGCACTGGGAGCGGGTGGAAGAAAGCCTGCACGAGTACGGCCTGGAAGAGCGCCGCAAACAGCGTCCGGCCACGCTTTCCGGGGGGTGGAGGCAACGGCTGGCCCTGGCTGCCGCCAACATCCATCAGCCCGAACTGCTGGTGCTGGACGAACCCACCGCCGGCGTCGATCCCGAGAACCGCCGCCACTTCTGGGACAAGCTCTTCCTGCTGGCGGCGCGGGGCACCACCATCCTGGTTTCGACCCACTACATGGACGAAGCCATCCGCTGCTACCGGTTGTGCATGATGCGCCGAGGACGCAAGGCCATCGAGGGGCGTCCGCTGGAACTCTCGCGCGCCATGAGCGGACGCGTCCTGCGGCTGCGGCTGGATCGGCTGGACGAAGCCGCCGCCTTGCTGCGCCAGGTCCCCGAGCTTTCGGGCGTGGCCCAGATCGGGGGCTCGCTGCGCGTCCTCACGCGGCCCGACGCGCCTCCTTGCGAAGAAATGCTGGCGCCTCTCATCGACCGTCTCAGCCAGGCCGGACTGGGTCCCGTTGACGGTTCCCCCGTGGACGCCAATCTGGAAGACATCTTCGTAGCCCTCACTCAGGGCGAAGAGCTGATGGCAGCGGCCGAGGAGGCCTCGTGAAGCCCATTCTGCCCTCTGGATTCGTCCGCCGCGTCTTGTCGGTGACCCGCAAGGAGGTGCGCCAGCTTTCCCGCGACCGGCTGACCATGGGATTCGTGGTCTTCGTGCCGCTGGTGCAGTTGATCCTCTTCGGCTACGCCATCAACCAGGACGTGCGCCAAGTCTCCACGGCGGTGGTGGACGCTTGCAACTCAGAAGTCTCGCGGCGCATCCTGGGACGTCTGCAGGCCACCCAGACTTTCCGCATCACCCACTACGCCCGCGGGGAAGAGGAGGCCCGCAGCCTTCTTCGCCGGGGAGACGTGAGGGCGGCGGTGCTGATTCCGCCCGATTTCGACCGCCGCTACCGGCGCGGACGCGGCGCTCAAATCGCCATCCTGGTGGACGCCTCCGATCCCGTCCTGGCCCGCTCGGTGCGCACCTCGGCCAACGGACTCTCGGACCGCATCGAACACGAGATTCAGCTCTTCGAAGTCAACCCCGGCCAGTCCGGCGCCCTGCGGGCCTCGCGCAACCGCGGACGCTTCGGACTGGAACCCGAGCTGGTGCGCGAGCGTCCGGTGGCATTCGTGGTGCTGTCCTTCTTCAATCCCCAACTGCGCACCGCCGTCTTCGTGGTGCCGGGACTGCTGGGCGTCATCCTCACCACCACCATGATCCTGATGACGGCGCTGGCTCTGGTGCGCGAGCGCGAGCGCGGCACCTTCGAATTCCTCATCGCCACCCCCTTGCAGCGCAGCGAACTGATGATCGGCAAGATCCTGCCCTACGTGGTGATCGGCATCCTGCAGATCCTCATCATCCTGGCGGCCGGACTGGTCATCTTCGCCGTTCCCATGGAGGGCTCGCTGTTGGACCTGCTGCTGGCCTCCTTCTTCTTCATCCTGGCCAACTTGACGCTGGGCCTGGTCATCTCCTCGGTCACCGAATCGCAGCTTCAAGCCACCCAGCTTTCCTTCTTCTTCTTCTTGCCTTCGGTGCTGTTGTCGGGATTCATGTTTCCCTTCGAGGCCATGCCCGAACCGGCCCAATGGCTGGGCGAACTGCTGCCCCTGACCCACTTCATCCGCCTTTCCCGCGGCATCATGCTGCGCGGCGCCCCCCTCTGGACGCAGCCCCTCGAGGTCTTCTGGCTGCTGGCTTTCTTCGCCGCCGGCCTGGCCGCCTCCGTGCGCCTCTTCCGCAAGCGCCTGGATTAAGCCTTCCCCAGGACTGGCCGTTTGTGGGGCCCGCTTCGCCTCACTCGCGCCCATCCCGTCAAATTGTGCGCAGGATCACCGGCGGTCCAAGGCATCCAGCCGATGAGTGGGAATATGGCCTCAGAGTCGGGCCGATCTCTGTATACTGTTGACTGTGCGGGCCACAGTCAGCGCAACGCGTTGAGGTGGTTAGATGCTGGCCCAGTTCTTCTCGCGGCTTGGTCCTTGTCCAGGTGATCCGGATCCATCTGAGGCGGCTCGTTTCCCTGCTTTGGTGCCGGTCTGTGCGCTTCTTGCAGTGTTTCTCTGCGGGGCTACGCTGACGGCAACGTCCTTCGTCATGATGTCGGACGCCGACTTGGCCGATCAGAGCGATCACATCGCGGTCGTCGAAATCGAGTCCCTGCGGGGGCCGCTCCAGGGGGAAGCGGCGCGGACGCGCTACCAGGCGCGGGTCCTGCGCTGGCTCAAGAATCCGCTGGCGCGGAGCCGAGTGACGGTGAGCGTCCCCGGCGGGCGTTATCCCGACGGCAGCGGACTGCGCATCGCCGCGGCCCCGCGCTTTGCGCGCGGATCGCGCGCCATCCTCTTCCTCAAGCAGCGCGGCGACGGCACCTTGGGCGTCAACCAACTGCTGCTGGGGGCCTTTCACCAGGTCCGCTACCGGGGACGCACGCTGGCCCTGCGCATCCTCGAGGAGGCACGCCTTTTCAACCTGCGCGGGGGGCAGTTCGACAACCGCCGAGCCCGCGACTTTCAGCGCTTTGCCGAGTGGCTGCGGGAACCGTCCGCCGCCCGGCACCGGGCCGACTACTTCACCGATGTCGATTCCCGCCAGGTTCCGCGTCCCCGCTACGTGTTGAGCACTTCCAACGGCTCGCCCATCCGCTGGTTCGATTTCGACGGGGGAGGCAACGTACAGTGGCGCGCCCACGAGGACGGATTGAGCGAGGTCAGCGGAGGAGCTTTCAGCGAGTTCGAAGAGGCGCTGGACGCCTGGAGCAGCGTCACAGGATCGACCGTCGACCTGCGCTACGGCGGCACCACCACCTCGACCAACGAATTCAACGGCCGCGACGACGTCAACGCCATTCTCTTCGACGATCCCCACGACAGCATCGACGGCTCCTTCGACTGCGGCTCGGGAGGCGTGCTGGCCATCGGAGGACCCTACTTCACAGCCTCCACCCAGGACTTTCAGGGCGAGTCTTACCACCGGGTGCTGGAGGGCGAAGTCGTGACTCAAGACGGAGCCGGGTGCTTCTTCGCGGGTAACTCGGGGCAGAACGGCGCCGAAGTCTTCGCCCACGAAGTGGGACACGCGCTGGGACTGGGCCACTCCAACGTCTCGGGAGCCATCATGCGCTCCAGCGCCTACGGCGACGGGCGCGGAGCCAGTCTGGGCAACGACGACCAGGAGGCCATGCAGGTGGTTTATTCCAACGGGGAGGATCCGCCGCCCCCACCACCGCCTCCCCCTCCCGCCGAAGACCAGGCCGACCTGCGGGTCCTGATCGACGACTCCGCCGACCCCGTGCCCTCCGGATCGAGTTTCAGCTACTCCGTCGACGTCACCAACGAGGGACCAGACACGGCCGAGAACGTCGAACTCGTGGTGGAGCTTTCCTTTAAGCTCGACTTTGTTTCCGCCTCTTCCGGCACGGGAAGCTGCAGCGAGGGAGCGGGACGCGTCGAATGCTCGCTGGGAAATTTCTCTTCGGGACAAAGCGAAAGCGTTGAAGTCACCGTCAACGTCGATCCCGGCGCCACGGGAACTATGCGCACCGACGCCCAAGCCGGCTCCTCCACCCACGACCCCGACGAATCCAACAACACCCGCAGCGAAGTCACCTCCATCTCGGTCAGCGGAGCCGACGTCGGCGTGACCTTGCAGGACTCGCCCGATCCCGCCTTGCCCGGCCAGGACATCGTCTACAGCGTGACGGTCTTCAACCACGGGCCGCAAAGCGCCGACAACGTCGACCTTGCCATCGTCCTGCCTGCGCAGGTCGACCTGGTAGGGGTATCGCCGGCGGGCTGCAGCCAGGACGGATGGACCTTGAACTGCCCGCTGGGCAGCATGAGCGCCGGTTCAGAGCAAGCCTTCGCGGTCACCGTCCAGCCGCCTCAGGACTTTCAAGGCGTGCTGCAAGCTCGGGCCCAGGCCGACGCCGATCAGAACGACCCCAACACCGCAAACAACAGCCGCAGCGCTTCTACCAAGGTGGAGGCCCGAGCCGACCTGCAGATCGTCAAGCGCGACCTCGCCGATCCCGCCGCGGCGGGACTTCCGCTGACCTACACCCTTGAAGTGCGCAACCTGGGTCCGTCTGCCGCCGAAGACGTAGTGGCCTTCGATCATCTGCCGGACGAAGTTGACTTCCTGGAAGCGCCGGACTGTAGCTTGGCGGGACGGCAGGTCCGCTGTCCTTTGGGACGTCTGGAGCAGGGCCAGTCACGCCTCATCGAAGTCGTGGTGGAGCCCGCCGAAGAGGGTGCGGTCGAGAACAAAGCTTCGGTGACCTCCGAAACCGCCGACCCCAACGTCCTCAACAACAGCGATGAAGAGACCACTCTGGTGCGAAGCGACAGCGACTTCGACGGTATCCCCGACGTGGCTGAGAACGAAGGGCCCAACCAGGGCGACGGCAACAACGACGGCATCCCCGACCGTCAGCAGCCCGGCGTGGCCACTTTGCGCTCGGTCATGGGCGATCTGCTGACGCTGGAAGCTCCCCCAGGCGTAATGCTTTCAGAGGTGGAGGGGCGACACCCGCCTTCTCTTCACACCGACCTGCAAGCTCTCAATCTGCCCTCGGGACTGCTGGGGTTCCGCGCCCACGGGCTTACGCCCGGCCAATCCCTCTCACTGACCCTGTGGATGCACACCAGCACCGCCCAGGCCAACTCCTACTTCCAGCATGGGCCCACTGCCGACGATCCGACGCCGCATTGGTATGAATTCCTCTTCGACGGCGACACCGGAGCGGAGATCCTGGACGGCCGCATCGTCCTCCACTTCCGCGACGGCGGCCGCGGAGACAGCGACTTGAGCGCCAACGGCGTCATCGTCGATCCTGGAGGACCGGCGGTCGACCCCCGCACCGACGCCGACTTCGCCATCGTCCTGGCCCCCCGCACTCTCTCCGGCGCCTCCGATTTCTTTTTCAACGACTTCGTGGGACTGGCGCTGCGCTCCCTGCAGCCCCAGGGAGGAGAGATCCTCTTGGACGGGCTGTCACAATCGGGAGAACCCGTCGTCCCCACCCGCAGCGAACATCTGGGAGATACGCGCCAACTCACCCTGACGGCCTCACAAATCTTCGACGACCCGGAGATCGCCTCCATCAAGGCCCGAGGCCGCGACAGCGCCATCCAAGGATTCTTCATGGTGGGAGACCTCAATCTCTCCCGCCTCGACGGCATCGGTGCGGCCCTGGACGAGTCGCGCGATCTTCTCTTCCCGCTGGCCCTGGAATCGGCGGACTCGGAAACCGTCCTCCACCTCTTCAACACGGCCGGCGAATCGTCCTCAGTCGACATCACCCTTTTCGCCGACTCAACCACTACGCTGCAGCCGTCATTCTCGGTTTCTCAGCCATCGGCCGTGGCCGAGATCAATCGCCCGCTGCCGGCCCAGGGAACGATCCAGGTGTCCCTCAACGAGCTTTTTCCTGGTCAGATCACCGGCAACGGATGGCTGAGCGTACGATCGGACCAGCCGCTCAAGGGCTTTCAGTTCCGCGCCGATCAAAACAGCTTCCTCTCGGCGGCGGGACGGCGTCCCCAACGCACGTCCCGCCTGCTGGCGCCCCACTTTTTCGTGGACGGCAGCGGCGGCGGCAGCCGGCTTCACCTGATCAATCCGGGAATCGTCTCCATCAGCGTCACCGTCAAGGCCCGCGATGACGAGTCTCAACTGCTGGGAGAAGCCCAACTGGAACTCTCTTCCAATCAGCGCCTGAGCGCCGACCTGGCTGAACTGCTCGGCCTGCAGCCCGCGGCGGGCGAAACCATCACCGGATTCCTGGAGATCGACCTTGCCCAGCAGGGGGCCGCCTCGCCTCCGCTGGCGCTCGGCGCCATCGAGTTCGGTGGAAATCGTTTCCGCTCCCTGCTGCCGCTCATCGCGCAGGGACGCCGGGAGAGCCTCTTCCTCCACTTGGCCCAAGCGCTTGAACTCAACATCTTCACCGGCTTGGCTCTGCTCAACGACGAGGACGCCCCGGCTCAAGTCACGGTGCGCGCCTTCGCCGCCAACGGGGAGCAGACAGCCGAGCAAGCCTTCGTCCTGGCCCCAGGCCAACGCCGAGTCGACCTCCTTAACACCCCCACGTTCTTCGGCGCCGGATTCGAGCAAGTGGGAGGCTACATGGAAATCACCTCCGACACTCCGGTCATCGCCTTCGCCCTCTTCGGCGACAACAACCTCCGCTACCTCTCCGCCATAGAGTCCCAGCCGCTGTTGGAGGAGGAGTGAGTTGGGCCTGAGGCGTCCTGCTTGACTAAGACAACTGAGGTGTCCGGCAGCGTTGTGCCCATCGCCGCAGGGATGCGCCTCCCACCAGTCATGGGGCAATCAAGCCCAGGGATCCGATGTCTCGGCTGGAAAGATGGCTGCCGCCGCTGAAGCAAAGAGCGCCCTTTTTCCAGCCGGGGAGGAATACCGGTTGAGCAGATCGCCCCACCGATGGTGGGAGGCGCATCCTTGCGGCGATCCTGGAAATGGGTCCGTTCGCCGCCAGCGCCGGCAACGTCCACTTCCGTTTTGAGGCCTGGTGCTGCCGGTCACAAGTTCTGAGCCAGGGCCCTCCGTTTCTTGTCCCTGCAAGGGACAGATTCGCCAGCCCAGGGTCAGCCGCGGCGAGCGCAAGCGAGACGGCGGCGCCACCCTGGGTTTCAGACGGCAAAGGTCTGAACGCTGAAAGCGTGGAATAACGCGACAGGGTGGCTCAAAACTTCTGACGCACTGCACTACCTCTTAGCTCGAGTGAGGATCAGGGCGGCGGATTGGCGGTCGCAGGTTAGGTGGGGGATTAGGATGTGATTAGGCGAGG
>DATIPQ010000131.1 GCA_035471785.1 Acidobacteriota bacterium | reverse complement strand
CCGCTTCCCAGACGCAAGCCGGCCAAGGAGGGCTGACGGGCCTGCGCGGTCAGTACGTCTCTGACTGCCGCACCCTTTACGACGGCATCTACGAACTGGAACAGGAATACTCGACCCGCGATCCCGGCATCAACTTCAGGGCCTGGGTCAGCGCCTACACCCACCAGCCAATGCCTGAAGAGGAAATCCTGGAATGCGTCGACGACACGGCCGGGCGCATCCTGCAGCTGAGACCCCAGCGGGTGCTGGAAGTGGGAGCCGGCACGGGTCTGCTTCTTTTCCGCCTCGCCCCTCACTGCCAAAGCTACCACGCCACCGACGTTTCGCCCTCGGCAGCGGAGTATCTCAGACGACGCCTGAAAGCCCAGCGGCCTCCCCTGTCCGGAGTCAGCGTCGAACAACGGGCCGCCCACGATCTGGCGGGATTCGAGGAGGGACTTTTTGACACCGTCATCCTCAACCTGGTCACGATGCATTTCCCCGACGCCGAGTATCTGGTGAGGTTTCTGGAAGATTCCCTGCGTCTGCTCGCTCCGGGCGGCCAGGTCTTTGTAGGAGGCATACGCCACCTGCCTCTGTTTTCGACCCTGCAGACTTCCGTGCAGCTTCACCAGGCCCCAGCTTCCCTCAGCCGCGTCCGGCTGCGGCAAAGAATCCGGGAACGGCTGGCCGCCGAACAGGACCTGCTCATCGATCCGTTGCTTTATGCCCTATTCGGGCAGCGCTCTCCCGAGGTGTCGGGAGTGCAGGTGCAGCCCAAGGGCGGACGTTTTCACAACGAGATCACGCGTCATCAGTACGACGTCGTACTGCACAAGCGCAAAGACGAAGGCGGCGGGCTTCGAGTCCCCGTGCCTGAGTGGAAGGATTGGCGCATCGAAAGCTGGGATGTGGAGAGGCTCCGTCAAAGCCTGGATGAGGAGCGCCCGCTCCTGCTGGGATTCAGCCACGTAGCCAACGCCCGTCTTGTCAACGACGTGCGCGCCTTGCAGATCGTCCATGGCGAGGACGGTCCGCGGACCGTGGGCGGGATTCGCAAGGCACTGCGCGTCCGGTCGCCTCTCGACGGCCTCGACCCGGCCGCATTGTGGGATCTGGGCAAGGAACTGGGCTACCAGGTCGAAATCAGTTGGGCGCAGGCTCGCTCCGACGGGAGTTTCGACGTCCTCTTCAGCCGCCGCCGCATGGACCAGCAGGAGACTTGGAGCTGCTTCGATTCGATTGCGGACTTCGAGCCCAAAGGCTGGGCCGATTATGTCAACCAGCCGCTGCGGGCCCTGCGGACGCGCCAACTGGCCCCTCTCCTCAAAGACCACCTTAGAGAGAGCCTGCCCGACGCCTTCGTACCTTCCGCCTTCGTTTTCCTCGATCAGCTGCCCCGCAATCCCAACGGAAAGGTGGCCAGGGAGGCCTTGGTCCGCCCTGAAGAACTGCGCTCCGCCTTGCAGGGAGACTATGAGCCGCCTCAAACCCCCTTGGAGGAACGTATCGCAGACCTGTGGCAAGAACTTCTGCACGTGCAGAAGGTGGGCCGCCAGGATGACTTCTTCGACCTTGGGGGGCACTCTCTACTCGCCACCCAGGCGGTAAACCGGCTGCGCAAGTCACTGGGGGTCGAGATCCCCTTGCGGCGATTCCTGGAAGGTCCCACCATTGCCGAACTGGCTCTCAACCTGGAGCGCATGCGCCGCAGTCAGACGGATGGTGAGGATAGCTCCATCGTCCCTCGCCGCGAAAAGGGGGAGGCTGCACCCATTTCCTTCGCCCAGCAGCGTCTCTGGTTCCTGGAGCAGTTTCACCCCGGCCTTCCCCTTTTCAACGTCCCCACGCCGCTGCGGCTTGAGGGGCGCTGGAACGAGGCGGTACTGGAACGGAGCCTGGCTGAGATCGTGCGCCGTCACGAAGCGTTGCGGACCAGCCTGGCGACTGAAGACGAGCAGCCCGTCCAGATCGTCCACAGTCCGGACTCGTTCTCGCTGCCCCGAGTCGACCTTTCCTCCTTGCCCCGGCCCGTCCGAGATGAGCAAGTCCGCCGCTTGGCTCAAGAGGACGCGGGCCGGACCTTCGATTTGACCCGTTACCCGCTCTTCAGAATCGCGTTGCTGCGTGTGGCGCAAAACGAGAAGATCCTGCTGCTCACCTTCCATCACCTCATTTCAGATGGATGGTCGGGTGGAGTGCTGATTCAAGAACTCAGTCAAATCTACCGGTCTTTGAGCCGCCACGAGCCGATTTCCCTGCCTCCCCTTCCCATCCAGTATCCCGACTTCGCCCTATGGCAGCGGGAGTACCTGCAGGGCGACGTCCTCGATCGACAATTGGCCTATTGGAAAGACCGTCTGCGAGACCATCCGGGCCCGCTGCAACTGTCCCCGGACCGACCCCGCAGCGCCTTGAAGACCTTCCGCGCAGGACGCGAGGAAGTTCAGCTCTCCGAGCCGCTGACCAAGGCCCTTCGTGAACTCAGCCGGCGACAGGGCGCCACCCTCTTCATGACCTTGCTGGCCGCCTTCAAGGTGCTCCTCCATCGCTACACGCAGCAGGAAGACATCACCGTCGGCACGCCCATCGCCAACCGCAACCGCGCCGAGATCGAGCCGCTGATCGGCTTCTTCGTCAATACCCTGGTCCTGCGCAGCGACCTGGCAGGCGACCCGACCTTCCTGCAGTTGCTGGAGAGAGTGCGGGAAACCGCTCTGGGAGCCTATGCCCATCAAGACGTTCCTTTTGAAAAGCTGGTCGAGGAACTGCAGCCGGAAAGGGATCTGGCGCGCCAACCGCTGTTTCAGGTCCTCTTTCACCTTCAGAATGCGCCCCAGCCCGAACGCACCGGAGCCGATCTGCAGATCAGCTTCCTGGAGACGCCGCTGCAGCGGACCCCCTTGGATCTGGCCTTGACGCTGTGGGAAACCCGGCAGCGCATCGAGGGCTTGGCCGACTACAGCAGCGAACTCTTCGAACCGGCCACTATCGAGCGTATGATCGGCCACTTCCTGACCTTGCTGGAAGGAATCGCAGCCAACCCGGAACGCCGGCTATCGCAACTCCCCATTCTTGGCGAGGGGGAGCGGAAACGGCTTCTGGACGGGGCGGACAGGAGATCTCGCGGAGACGGCGCCGGGCGGTGTCTCCACCAACTGGTGGAGCGTCAGGTTCAACGCACCCCCCAGGCTCCGGCGATTTCCTTCGAGGGCCAGGTTTTCCTCTACCAGGACCTCAACTCTTCCAGCAACCGCATCGCCCGCGGGCTGGCCGATTTGCCAATCGAGGCCGGACAGAGGGTGGCGATCCTGCTCGGCGACGGCCCCCAGCAGGTGATCGCCTTGTTGGCCGTACTGAAAGCGGGATGCGCCTTCGTCTGTCTGGACGGCGCTCATCCTACCGCCCACCTGAGAAAAATCCTGGCCGAGTCCCAACCCGCCTGCCTGCTCTCCGACTCCTCCTCCTTGACCCGGCATCGGGGACTTTTGCCCCTCTCCAAGCGACCCCGGGAAAGGCCAGTGGTGGTACTGGATCTGGATGAAGACGCCAGCGCCCAGGAGGAGTTCGGCCCAGGATGCCTGGGGACCGACCGCTTTTTGACCTTCGACGCGGCCAATCCCTCCCTCTGCGACGACCCTCATCAAACGGCTTTCGTCGTCTACACCTCGGGGTCCACGGGACGCCCCAAAGGCATCCTGCAATCGCATCGCAATTTCAGCCAATTCGTCAGTTGGTATGGAAGGCGCTTCGGGCTCGATGAATCGAAGCGATTCGCCCAATGGGCCTCGATTTCTTATGACGCATCTTACGCCGAAATCTTCGCCGCCCTCGCTTTCGGAGCCTCACTCTGCCTGACCGCCCGCTTGAAGCGCTACGATGCGGAGAGTTTTCTGCACTGGGCGGCTGCAGAAGGGATCACTCATTTTCAATCGGTCCCGAGTTTTGCCGCACGCCTCATCGACGGCCTGAGCCGCGAGGATGCGGAAGGGGCATTGCCCAAACTGGAATATTTGCTCTTGGCCGGTGAAGTGTTGCCGCCGGGATTGGCCAAGTCATGGCTGGAACTCTGCGGCCCAAGGCTGAAGCTCTTTAATCTCTACGGCCCCACGGAATCGATCCTGGCGACCTGCCACCCTGTCGAAGCTCTCCCCTCGGGTGGGAAACCGATTCCCATCGGTCAGCCCTTTGATGGTCGCCAAATCCTGATTCTGGACTCAAAGGGCCGCCTCTGTCCCCGAGGCGTGGTCGGAGAAATCTACATCCGAAGTCCCTATCTCTCCCCCGGATACTTGGGAGATGAGCAGGAAACACGGCGTGTTTTCATCCACAATCCCCTGACCCAGGAGCCCGAGGACCGGGTCTTCCGCACCGGCGACCGGGGTCGCTGGACGGCCGATGGAAACCTGGAGTTCCTGGGACGGCAGGATCTTCAAATCAAAGTCCGAGGCATGCGCGTGGAATTAGAGCGCATCGAATCGGAACTCATCTGCCATCCATCGGTGGAGGAGTGTGCCGTCGAGGTGCTCGGGGACGGGCGGCGGGACGAGGCCCTGGTTGCGTTTCTGGTCTCTTCCGAGCGTTTGGATTCAGGCCTCTTTCGCGCTTATCTGAAAGAGCGGCTGCCCGACTTCATGCTACCTGCTTCCTTCCGCTTGCTCGACCGCCTTCCGCGTACGGCCAGCGGAAAAATCGACCGGCCGGCTCTGCGCCGCCTCCCGTCCCCCTCGGCGCCCCCAACCCAAACCTCGGGCGAGGAAGCTGCCGAGTTGTGGCCGTCGGTGGCCGAATACATGGTCTACGACGACTTGATCTACTACGCCATCGCCTACGACGAGCGCAGAAACCTCAAGTACCGAAAGGCCATCGCCGAGCACGTCAAAGACCGGGTCGTGGTTGAAATCGGGACGGGAAAGGAAGCCATTCTGGCCAGGTTCTGCGTGGAGGCGGGAGCCCGCAAGGTGTACGCGATAGAGATCGGTGACGAGGCCTACCGCCAGGCGGTGGACTGCGTGCAGCAATTGGGATTGGCCGACAAGATCACATTGATTCACGGCGACTCGCTGCAAGCCCGCATTCCGGAACCTGCCGACGTCTGCGTCTCCGAGATCGTGGGACCTATCGGCGGAGGCGAGGGTGCCGCCATTCTCATCAACGACGCCCGCCGATTCCTCAAGCCGGACGGCGTGATGATCCCTCAGCGCAGCCGCACCTTGATGGCCGCCGCCCGTTTCCCCGAGCCCCTCTTCGAGAACCTCGGATTCCGCCCGGTGCCTGGCCACTACGTGGAGAGAATCTTCGAACAGATCGGGTATCCTTTCGATCTTCGCGTGTGTATCAAGAAATTCCCAAAGGATCACCTCGTATCGAGTCAAGGCGTTTTCGAGGATTTGGATTTCACCAAGCCCCTGCAAGCGGCCTCGGAACACGAGATCGAACTGACCGTGACGCGGGATGCCTCCATCGACGGCTTCTTGCTGTGGCTGAACCTGCAACTCGTTCCCGACCAGGTCATCGACATCCTGGAACATGAGTACTGCTGGCTGCCGGTCTTCTTCCCGGTCTTCAGTCCGGCTCTGGAAGTGCGTGCCGGGGAGACGCTCAAGATCCGCTGCACCAGGACCCCCAGCCAAAACGGCCTCAATCCCGACTACAGCCTTTCCGGCCTGCTGCTGCGGAAAGACGGCAGCCGCAGCCACTTTGGACATGATTCCTATCACCAGCGCAAACGTTATCGGAGCCACCCATTTTACCAACGGCTGTTCGCCCGTCATCCCTTGGGACTGCTCTCAGAAAATGAAGCCCAGCCGTCGCCTCAAGGCCCCTGCGGTCAGGCGGAGCCGCGGACACACACCGAGTCGGTGATCGCCGATCTCTGGTCAGACGTCCTTCAACTGGAGAAAGTGGGCATTCACGACGATTTCTTTGAACTGGGAGGCCATTCCCTCTTGGCCACCCAGATCGTCAACCGCTTGCGCAAGTCTTTCTCAGTCGAACTGTCCTTACGGCTCTTCTTCGAGTCGCCCACGGTGGCCGGGTTGGCCGAGTGTATCGAGGCCCGACGAGAGTCCCCGCAGGAGGAATCGGAAGCCCTTAGTCAGTTGATCCAGAAGGTCAAGCAGCTTTCTGAAAGCAGAATTCAAACCCTCATCACACAGAGCGGAGATCAGGAATGAAGATTAAAGGTGAAAATCATTCTATTTACGACGTCTATCAAGTCGCAGTTTGCGGAGAGCCGGTGGAGCTGGAGGCCGATCAACTCGAGGCCGTCGAGGAAACGTACCTCCGCGTTCAGGAATGGGGTGAGGCTAAACATCCCATCTACGGCGTCAATACGGGGTTCGGAGAGCTTGTCTACGTCATCGTTCCACCCCAGTACAAGACCGCTCTGCAACGCAATCTGATCCTGAGTCACGCGGCCGGCGGCGGCGAGTTCTTTCCCGATGAATACTCGCGGGCCATCATGATGGCCCGTTTGAACTGCTTCATCAAAGGCTATTCGGGCGTCAGCCGCGAGACCGTCAGGTTGCTGCAGGAGTTCTTGAACCGCGGCATCCATCCTCTCATTCCTAAACAAGGGTCGTTGGGGGCCAGTGGAGACTTGGCTCCGCTCTCACATGTGGCTCTGGCGTTGATCGGGAAAGGAAAGGTCCGGACCAACGGTGAGATCCGCAACAGCGAGGACGTCTTGAGGGAATGCGGTCTTCGCCCCCTCGATCCGGGATTTAAAGAAGGCTTGGCCCTCATCAACGGAACGTCGGCCATGACCGGCGTGGCCTCTCTGGCGCTGGTGAAGGCCTACAGCCTGCTTAAGCAGGCGCTCCTGGCCTCTGCCCATTTCGTCCAGTGTTTGCGAGGGTCCACGCGGCCTTTCGAGTCCCGCGGGCATGAGTTGAAGAATCACTACGGTCAAATAGCCGTGGCGGAACACTTGCGCCAGCTTTTGACGGGGAGCGCTCTGACCCAGGAGCACGGCCAACTCATGGAGTCGATTTCGCGCGAGACGGCTGGCCGCGATGACGTAGTCGATACCGAGATTTACCTTCAGAACGCCTATACTCTTCGCTGCATTCCGCAGGTTTACGGCTGCGTGCTGGATACTTTCGACTACTGCCGACGCCTCATCGAAGAAGAAATCAACTCCTGCAACGACAACCCCCTCTTCTTCGAAGTGCCTGAAGACACCTTCCACGGGGGCAATTTTCACGGACAGTACATCGCAATGTGTTGCGACCAGCTCAACATCGCCGTCAGCGAAATCGGGGTCATGGCCGAGAGGCAACTGAACCGCCTCTTGGACCCCCACATCAACGGCAGCTTGCCGGCTTTCCTGGCTCATGATGATTCGGGTCTTTACTGCGGCTTCGAAGGGGGGCAGTACCTGGCTACCAGCGTAGCTTCCGAAAACCTCGACTTGGCCGCGCCGGCTTCCATCAAGACGATTCCCTCCAACGGCCAGAACCAGGACGTGGTCAGCATGGGCCTCAACAGTGCCCGCAAGACGCTGCAGATCTGCGCCAATGTACAGACCATCCTGGCCGTACTTATGGCGGCCTGCAATCAAGCCTCCTACTTCGTCGAGGCGGAGAAGTTCAGCCGTCCCGTCAAGCAGCTCAACGATGCCCTCTCGCAGGTAGTAGATCAATACCGCGATTCCGAGCCCCTGGCTGAGCACTTCGCCCGAATCAGAGAGTTCCTGGAAAGCGAGAGCGCCGACCGGATTTTGGGTTCGGCGGTCGACTTCGAGCAGAGCCGCGCCAACAACAGAGCATGGGTATGAAGCAATGAAACCGGAGGACGCCAATCTCAACCGCGCTTTGGGGGAACTGACCCCCACACAACGGGAATACCTGGAGCTGCTGCTCCGCCGCAAAGGCGAACCCCAAGAGGACCTCGAAGAGGATCTCGTCGAGCTTTCCCGCCAGAGCGGGGAGTCGGACCGTTCGCCGCTCTCCTTCGCCCAGCAGCGGCTGTGGTTCATGGACCGCGTTGAACCCGGCAATGCCTCCTACAACATCCCCACCGGACTGAGACTGCAAGGCCAACTCGAGGCTGGGGCTCTCAGGCGGAGCCTGCGAGAGATCGCCCGCCGCCACAGCGTCATGAAAAGCGTCTTCCAGGAAGACGACGGACGAGTCAGCCAGGTGGTCCAAACGGAGTTCCTGCCCAGGCTCCCCATCGTCGACCTGTCGTCCCTGGATAACACATCCCGAGAGAGCGAAACTCTTCGTGCCAGTCGCGACTGGTTCAAGATTCCTTTCGACTTGGAGCGGGGCCCCCTCTGGCGTCCCCTCTTGTTGCGCCTGGCCGATGATGAACACATTCTGATGCTGACCATCCATCACATCGTCTTCGACGCCTGGTCGGTGGGCATCTTCTATCGCGAGCTGGCCTCACTCTATTCGGCCTTCAGGACTGGAAAACAAGCCGATCTTCCCGAGCCCGCCATCCAGTACTCCGATTTTGCCCGTTGGCAACGCAAGCGTCTCAGGGGACGGTTCCTGGAATCGCAGCTCGACTACTGGAAAAGATGCCTGCAAGATCTGCCCGCAAGCTTGAATCTGCCCTTCGATTTTCCCCGGCCTCCCCAACAGACCTTCGCGGGCGCCGAGGTTTCTTTCCGGCTCGACGAGGCCACCACGGCAAAGCTAAAGGAACTGAGCCGTCATCGCGGCTGCAGTTTGTTCATGACCCTCCTGGCCGCCTTCAAGGCCCTTCTTTTTCGTTATACCCAACAAAGCGACATCGTGGTCGGGTCCCCGATAGCCAATCGCAACCGCCAAGAACTGGAAGGTCTCATCGGCTTTTTCGTCAACAACTTGGTGCTGAGGACCGATCTATCGGGCGATCCTGGCTTCAACGAACTCCTGGGCCGCGTGCGGGACACCACGCTGGAGGCCTACGATCATCAAGACCTGCCTTTCGAGAAGCTCGTTGAAGAGCTTCAGCCTAAGCGGGACCTCAGCCGCCCGCCCCTCTTCCAGGTTATGTTCCAGTTGCAGAATGCGTCCCCCAAGGCGTACCCGCTGGCGGACCTGAAGAGCCGCTTCTTGCGCATCGATACCGGCAGGGTCACTTTCGACCTGGTGGTCAACCTCGTGGAAAGCGCCGGCAGCCTGTCCGGCTCGTTTGATTACTGCAGCGATCTCTTCGAGAAAGCCACCGTCGAGCGCTTGGCCCAACACTACGGAAACCTGCTCAAAGACGCGGCCAAGTTTCCCCACCGGAGGATATCCCGCCTGTGCCTGCTTTCCCACGAGGAACGCAAGCTTCTGCTCGAAGACTGGAATGACACCGAGTCTGAATGGTCGACGACGCCCTCATTCCTGGCCGCTCTGGAGAAGGGCGTCGAGCGCTTCCCCGACCGCATTGCGGTTTACGCGGGAGGCAAGCAGGTCAGTTACCGCGAGTTGTATCGTCGCGTCCGCCTACTGGCCGCCCATTTGACCGAGCTGGGTCTCGGGCCTGGCAAGCTGGCGGCCGTCTGCCTGCAACGCTCCCTCGAGATGTTGATCGCACTGTTGTCGATACTCAAGGCAGGCGCCGCCTACGTGCCCCTGGATCCCACCTACCCCAAGAGAAGACTGGCCTACATGCTGGAAGACTCGCAACCCTTGGTGCTGGTCAGTTCTTCAGGCCTCTCCAACCAGCTCTTTGACTTCTCGGGCATTCTGGTCGAACTCGACGAAGGCTGGGAATCACGGCTCAGACCCGCCTCTGATCAGCGCGGGAGAGAAGCCGGGGGCGAGGAGATCGCATATGTCATTTACACTTCCGGGTCGACCGGAAATCCAAAGGGAGTCGAGATCACTCACCGTTCCTTGGTCAATCTCCTGAACTCGGCCCTCGATCCCCCGCTATTGAGTTCGTCTGACGTATTCCTGGCGGTTTCGACACCGTCTTTCGACATCTCGGCCTTGGAGCTTTTCGCTCCCTTGCTGGCCGGAAGCCGGCTCCTGATCGCCGACAACGACGAGGTGACCGATCCAGCCCTGTTGGCGCGACGAATCGTCCTGGGCGAAGTTACGGTCTTGCAGGCCACCCCTTCCCGCTGGCGGATGCTATGCCGCGAGTCTGGCTGGGAAGGGCGACTCAGAGCTCTGGCTGGAGGGGAGACTCTGCCCCGGGAACTGGCCGAGAAAGTCCTTCACCGATGCCCGACGTTGTGGAACCTTTACGGACCCACCGAAACCACCATCTGGTCGATCATCGGCGAGGTTGTCCGCGGCCAGGAGGGCCCCGTCCCCTTGGGGCGTCCCATCGCCAACACGCGGGTCTATATTTTGGATGCAGGCTTGCAGCCCGTTCCCACGGGTGTAGCAGGGGAGCTCTTTCTCGGGGGCGCCGGAGTCTCGCCCTGCTACCATAACAGTCCCGCTTTGACCGCCGAACGGTTCATTCCCGATCCCTTCAGCCCCGAGAGGGGCGCCCGCTTTTACCGCACCGGGGACTTGGTGCGCTATCGCAAGAATGGCGACATCGTCTTTCTGGGACGGGTCGACGACCAAGTCAAAGTGCGAGGCTACCGCATCGAGCTAGGGGAGATCGAGGCCAACTTGAATCGACATCCCGAGGTGAGCGAAGCTGCCGTCGTCGCCAGGCGGGACCAGGCGGGCGGTACCTTCTTGGCGGGCTACGTCGTCGCCAGCGCGTCCAAGCCCCCGGCCGGCGAAGACTTGAGGGCCTTTCTCCTGCAACGCCTTCCTGAATACATGGTGCCGACCCTCTTCCGCAACCTGGAGAGCATGCCCCGCACCTCCAACGGCAAGATCGACCGGCGCGCCCTGCCCGAGCCTGAGGGCCACCGCCCCGACCTGAACGCTTCTTTTCTGGAGCCCCGGGACGAGATCGAAAAGCAGATTGCCGCCATCTGGCAGAACGTGCTGCAAATCGAAAAGGCGGGTGTCAACGACAACTTCTTCGACCTCGGAGGCCATTCCATGCGCCTGGTCGAAGTTCGCAGCAGGCTGAGCAAGGCTTTGGGCACTGACCTCTCCCTGATCGAGCTGTTTCAATACCCCACCATTTCCTCTCTGGCCAGGCACATCGGGAAAGAGGTTGCCGCCCGCCCAGCCCCACGGCCAGCGGCGAGCGCCCAAGCCGACGGTCGATTAGAGGACACTTCTCACATTGCCGTCATCGGCATGGCTGGCCGCTTTCCGGGTGCTCCGACACTGGAACAGTTCTGGTGCAACCTGCACGATGGAATCGAATCGCTGACCCGCTTCAGCGAGCGGGAACTTCAAGCCTCCGGCGTGGACCCCTCCCATTTCCGGCACCCGGACTACGTCCAGTGGGGCGGAATCCTGGATCAAATCGAGGCTTTCGACGCTCCTTTCTTCGGCATTTCTCCAGGTGAGGCCCGGATCATCGATCCCCAGCACCGCATCTTCCTGGAATGTTGCTGGGAGGCTTTCGAGAACGCCGGCCGCGTGCCCGGCGATGACAATGGGGCAGTGGGCGTCTTCGCCGGATGCAGCCAAAGCGCCTACTGGAGCAACAACCTCAATACCCGCCCGGAAGTTCTCGAGAAAGTGGGAGATTTCTCGGCTTACGTGGGGAACGAGAAAGACTTCCTGCCCACGCGCATTTCTTACCTGCTCAATCTGCGGGGACCCAGCGTCAACGTGCAAACCGCTTGCTCGACCTCGCTAGTCGCCATCCACTTGGCTTGTCGGAGTCTTCGCGACGGTGAATGCGACCTGGCTCTGGCCGGGGGCGTCACCGTCAACGTCCCCCAGAAGGTCGGATACCTCTACCAGGAGGGAGGCATCCGCTCTCCCGACGGGCATTGCCGCGCCTTTGACGCCCAAGCCCGGGGAACCGTCTTCGGAAGCGGGGCCGGTGTCGTGCTGCTCAAGCCGCTTGACAAGGCGCTGTCGGACGGAGATCCCATACAGGCCGTCATCCGGGGCTCGGCCATCAACAACGACGGCTCACTCAAGGTCGGGTTCACGGCTCCCGGCGTAGAGGGGCAGGCCGAGGTCCTTCGGGAAGCCTTTCGGCGATCCGGCGTCGACCCCCGCTCCCTCTCCCTGATCGAAGCTCACGGGACGGGGACCGAGTTGGGCGATCCCATCGAGTTGACGGCGCTGGAAAAAGCCTTCGGCGACGTCGAAGGCCAAAGAAACTTCTGCGCCATCGGATCGGTCAAGAGCAATATTGGGCATCTGGACTGCGCTGCCGGGGTGGCCGGCTTTCTCAAGGCCGTGTTGGCCCTGCAGAACCGCATGCTTCCGCCCAGCCTTCATTTCCGGCAGCCCAATCCCCAGTTCGACCTCGAAAAGAGCCCCTTCTTCGTCAATTCACGCCTTAAGCCCTGGGATAGCGAAGCCGGTCCGCGCCGCGCCGGTGTCAGCGCTTTTGGCATCGGCGGAACCAATGCTCACGTCATCCTTGAGGAGGCCCCCCAAGCCAAAGAGCCGGGCCCTTCACGACCCCTGCAACTTCTGCTGCTCTCAGCACGCAGCCTCCAAGGGCTCGACGCCGCGACGGCTCGCCTTAAAACCCATCTGCAGTCTAGTCCCGATCTCGACTTGGCCGACCTTTGCTACACCCTCAAGGTGGGACGCAAGGCTTTGGGCCACCGGCGCTTTTTCGTCTGCCGGGACAAAAGCGACGCTCTGCAAGCTTTGGCTGATCCGGCCCGCGGCCGCAGCTACGAGGTCGATCGGGAAAGCGCTCCCGTCCCGGTCGTCTTTCTTTTTCCGGGACAAGGGGCGGCTTGGCACGGTCTGGGTAAGGAACTCTACCGAGTCGAGAAGGTCTTCCGCGAGCAGGTCGAGGAGTGCTGCAGCCTGCTCGAACCGCAGCTTGAGAGAGATCTGCGGGAAGTACTCTTTCCTGCTCGCGAAGAGAGAGAAGAAGCCGCCAGGCTGCTGCGAAGGACGGCCTGGAACCAACCGGCCCTCTTCACCTTGGAGTACTCCCTCGCCCGTCTGCTGATGGCCTGGGGAATTCACCCCCAGGCCATGATCGGCCATAGCCTGGGTGAATATGTAGCCGCCTGCCTGAGCGGCGTCTTTCCGTTGCCGGACGTCTTAGAGCTGGTGGTCCACCGGGGCCGATTAATGGAGAGCGTTTCCGGTGGCGCCATGCTGGCGGTGCCGCTTGAGGAGGAAGAGTTGGCCGCCTTCCTGAAACCGCCTCTCTCGCTGGCTGCCGTCAACGAACCGGGCCGCGCCGTGGTGTCGGGACCCAAGGAATCGATCGAGGCCTTGAGGCGGCAGCTCAAGGACAAAGGCGTCGCATCTCAGCCCCTGGAGACGACCTGCGCCTTCCACTCCTCGATGATGGAGCCCATTCTGGACGATTTCCGCAAACGCGTTTCCCAGGTTCAACGCCATGCTCCGCAGATTCCCTTTATCTCCAATCTGAGCGGCGACTGGATCAGCCGCCGGGAAGCCCGCGATCCCGACTATTGGACCCGCCATCTGCGCCGGACGGTCCGCTTTTCGCAAGGTGTAGCGAAACTGCTGGAAGGACCGGGACGAATCTTGCTGGAGGTTGGACCCGGGTCGGCGCTGACCGGCGTTTTGCGGCGAAGACAACACAAGCCGACCGGAGTGCATTGCTTCCCCTCCATGAGCCGCCGCGCCGCAGACCCGTCGGACCTGGAAGCTCTCCTGACGCTGATGGGGTCGCTCTGGTCCTGCGGCGCGGTCGTCGATTGGAGCGGTTTTTACGCTGATCAGCAGCGACGCCGGGTTTGCTTGCCCACTTATCCCTTCCAGCGGGAGGTCCACTGGGTGGAAGCCAAGTCCAGGCACAGCGGCCCCGTCCCCCGCGCGGATGGGGAAGCCGAGCCGCCGGTGGCCGCTTCCCAAGTTCCGGGGCAGGCCTCCCCCGAGCCCCGGCCGGAAGGATCTCAGGCCGTTTCTCAAGACCTGGCCGAAATCCTCTCGGGGCTGCTGGGCGTCGAGGCCGGCTCCTTGCCGCAGGACGCGACTTTCCTGGAAATGGGTGCCGATTCGCTGCTGCTTCTTCAGTTCAGCCAGGGAATCGAGAAGCACTTCGGCGTCAAGCTGCCCTTCCGGCGCATCATGGAGGAATTCACGACCCTTGAGACCCTCTCCCAACACCTTCAGGAAGAGCTCCCCGAATGGAAAGTGCCCGACCCGCCCTCAAAGGAAGCTAGAGCCGGCCAAGGCCAATCGATGGCCGCCAGGCAGCAGACCGCCGCCATCCAGGCCGAAGGCGACCTGGAAGAGATCGTGCGCCAGCAGCTCAGCATCATGTCGCGGCAAATCGAACTGCTGCGCGAAGGCGCAGCGGCGGCAACGGCCTCCTCCCTCTCATCTCAGCACAGCGTGCGCTCCACTGCGGAAAGCGGCTCCTCGCGATCGGCACGCCCGTCATCGGCGAGAGAAACCCCAAAGCGTCCCGCTCCTTTCGTTCCCTACCAGCCCATTCAACCCGGCCAAAAGGATCTGACTCCTGAGCAGCAAAAGCACCTCTCCTCGCTCTTCTCCCGCCTGGAAGGGCGCAGCAAACGTTCCAAGGCCCTGGCCCGCGACTACCGCCGCTCCATGGCCGACAGCCGAGGCTCGGCAGACTTCCGCCTGCTCTGGAAAGAAGTCCTTTATCCCATCGCCGTAGAGCGCGCCGAGGGGGCGCGGGTCTGGGACGTGGACGGAAATGAATACGTCGACATCACCATGGGATTCGGCAGCCTCCTCTTCGGGCATTCGCCGAAATGGATCATCGAAGCCCTTCAGGAACAAATCGGCGATGGATTGCAGATCGGCCTGCAGTCCCCCCTGGCCGGACAGGCGGCTGAGCTGATCTGCCGCATGACGGGAATGGAACGGGCCGCCTTCTTCAACTCGGGGACCGAAGCCGTCTTAACGGCCCTGCGGCTGGCCCGCACGGTCACAGGGAGAAGCAAGATCGCCCTCTTCAAGGGGTCTTACCATGGTTTCTCTGACGAAGTCCTGGTGCGCTCTCTCAAGAATGCTCAGGGAAGGCCTGTGACTATGCCCATGGCCCCGGGCATCTCTCCTCACGTGTCCGACCAAGTGCTGGTCCTCGACTACTGCAGCCCGGAATCGCTGCAGATTTTGGAAGAGAGAGGGCAGGAGCTGGCGGCCATCCTGGTGGAGCCCCAGCAGAGTCGCCTGCCGGGATATTTCGACGTGGCCGATTACCTGCCGAAACTCAGGGACGTCTCCAAGCGCACCGGCGCCACCCTCATCTTCGACGAAGTGGTTACGGGCTTTCGCGTCCACCCCGGCGGCGTGCAGGGGCTCTACGGCATCCAGGCCGACCTGGCCACCTACGGAAAGTCCATGGGAGGAGGCGTTCCGGTGGGGGCGGTAGCCGGCCAGGCCCGCTACCTCGACGCCATCGACGGAGGCGATTGGAACTACGGAGATGCCTCCTATCCGCAAGCCGAAACCACCTTCGTGGCCGGAACCTACTTCAAACATCCCTTGACTATGGCCGCTGTTTGGGCCTCCCTGAACCACTTGCAAGAGCAGGGCCCCCAATTGCAGAGGGACTTGAATCAAAGCACTCGCCACCTGGTTGAAGGGCTGCAAGAGGTCTTCCGCCAAGAAAACGTTGCCATGGAGATGCTGTCGTTCGGCTCCTTGTTCCGTTTTCGTTTTGCGGAAGAGGTCAAATATCCCAGCATTTTCTATTATCACCTGCTCGATAACGGCATTCATGTGTGGGAAGGACGCGCCTTCTACCTGTCGACGGCCCATCAGGAGCGCGACCTGGAGGAACTCGTCGAGGCCGTACGCAAGAGCGTAGAGGCCATGCGCGGGGTGGGCTTGCTGCCCGAAGCCGAGCCCTCGGACAAAAGCAGGCCGGGGAGCATCGGTCCCTCCCACGACTCGCCCAAGCAGGTGCGGGCCAGCGAGGCTCAGAAAGCGCTGTGGGCCTTGGGGCACCTGAATGAAAACGCCTCACGCGCCTATAACGAGTCCTTGACCGCGCGGCTTCGCGAAAAGGTCGATTACGGCGCCCTGCGATCAGCCCTGCAAGAAGTCGTCAACCGGCATCAAGCCCTGCGGTCCTCCTTCGACCGCCTGGGAGAGAAACTGACCATCGCCTCCAGGTTGCGGATCGAAGTGCCCCTGGTGGCGCTGGACGGTCTGGAAAAGAAAGAGCAGCAACATCAGGCGGCTCAATGGGCCTGGACCGAGGCCCGCCAGGTCTTCGACCTGGAAAGAGGCCCCCTCTTCCGCTTTCGTCTTCTGAGCATGGGAGAAGAGGATGCCCTGCTCATCGTCACTTTTCACCACTCGGTCACCGATGGCCTCTCCAACGGCATCTTGTTGAAGGAGATCCGGGATCTCTATGGCGCCGCCTGCCGCGATCAGTCCCTCGGCTTGCCCCAGGTCTCTCAGTTCAGCGACTTCATCGAGTGGCAGTTCCAGAAACAACAAGGTCCAAAACTCGAGCAGGCCGGGAGATTTTGGTCGCAACAATTTGCCGATGGCGTGCCGGTGCTCGAACTTCCCGCTGATGCTCCGCGGCCGCCGCTGATGTCCTTCCAGGGGTCTCGTCAATACCTTTGCATGAGAGGCGATGTGTGCCATAAGCTGCGCGACACGGCGACTCGGCGGGGCGGCACCCTTTTCTCCTTGCTGCTGGCGGCCATTTGTACGCTCCTTCACCGGCTCTCGGGCCAGGACGACCTGGTAGTCGGTACAACCAGCGCGGGCCAAGTCTCGATGGGACAGCCGGGCTTGGTCGGATACTGCGTCAACCTCCTGCCCATCCGCAGCCGCATCGCTCACGACCCCACCTTCGAAGAGTACTTTTCCTGGCTCCAAAAACTGCTGCTCGATGCCTATGAACACCAGGACTATCCTTTTCATCGCCTGGTCAAGAAACTGGACCTGCCCCTGGACGCCAGCCGTCCTCCCTTGGCCTCGGTGGTCGTCAACGTCGACCAAGTCGGCGGCAGCGGAGAAGGGGACAGCCTCGGATGGGAAGTGGCCTCCAATCCCAACGGGACCACTAAGTTCGATCTTTACTTCGACATCGAGGTCCGAAAGGACAGCATTGAGTTCAAGTGTGACTTCAACGGCGACATCCTGCGGGACAAGACCGTCCGACGCTGGTTGGAACACCTTGAGCGCTTGCTTCGGGAGATCACTGTCAATTCCGGCCGACGCCTTTCCCGGCTGGCCCTCATGGACCCCAAGGAAAGACGCGGGATCCTCGAAATCTGGCAGTCGGCGCTCGACGACAGGGACGAGCAGGCCTTGTTGCCGGTGCTGCTGCAGGAGAGCGCTCAGGCCTGTCCCGACAAGGTGGCACTGGTCTGCCGGGGCAAGCATCTCACCTACCAGACCCTGGCTGACCGGTCCAACCAGCTTGCCCGCTATCTGCGGGAATCGGGGATTGGCGCCGAGACGTCCGTCGCGGTTCTCATGGAGCGGTCTTCCTGGCTGATTGTCGCCTTGACGGGCATCCTCAAGTCAGGCGGCGCTTATCTTCCGCTGGATCCGCGCCATCCGGGGGAACGCTTGTCGCTTATCCTGGAGGCGGCGGGAGCCGAATGCGTCATCACCCAAGCCTCCCTTGCCCCGCGGTTCAAGGGAAATTCCATCAAGACCCTCATCATCGACGAGCAATGGGAGGAGATTTCCACCCATTCATCCAGCCCGCTCCGGCAGAGGTTCAGAGCCCACAATCTGGCCTATGTCATTTTCACCTCGGGCTCCACGGGACAGCCCAAAGGCGTGCAGATCTCACACCTGGCTCTGGCCAACTTCCTGGGCGCGCTGAGGGCCAGGCCCGGCTTGGGGAAGGGGGCCGTCTTTCTGGCGCTGACCACGGTTTCCTTCGACATCGCCGCGCTGGAGATCTTCCTGCCCCTGATCAGCGGGGCCCGTCTCATCCTGGCGGGCGGCGAGGAGACCACCGACCCCACGCGACTCGGCCATCTGATGGCCAAATCGCGTCCCCATGTCATGCAGGCCACTCCCAGCGGCTGGCAACTGCTGCTCAAGGGAGGGTGGCAAGGAGATCCCCGCCTTCAAGCCTGGTGCGGAGGTGAAGCCCTTTCCAGCGCCCTGGCGAAATCCCTGCGCGAACGCTGCGCTTCACTGTGGAATCTCTATGGTCCCACCGAGGCCACGATCTGGTCGAATATGGAAGAGGTCGGAGACCCGGACCGGATTACAATCGGAACCCCCATCGCGGGCATGGCGGCCTACGTCCTCGACCGCTGGCTGGAACCCCCGCCACAGGGAGTGGTCGGGTCTCTGTATCTGGCCGGCCGAGGGCTGGCCCGGGGCTATCTTTCCCAGCCCGGCCTGACGGCCTCTAAGTTCCTGCCCCATCCCTTCAGACGCGCTGGTGGAGAACGGATCTATGAAACGGGCGATTTAGCCCGCTACCTGCCGGACGGCCGCATCCAAGTGCTGGGACGCTTGGATGACCAGGTCAAAATCAGGGGCATGCGCATCGAGCTGGGCGAGATCGAAGCCGCTCTCAAGAAACACCCGGCAATCGAGGATGCCATCGTCTCCGCTCAAACGGTCTCCCCCGAGGAGAGCCGGCTGACGGCCCACTTCATAGCCACCCGCCAGGAATCGCCGGATGTCGGAAACCTGAGGTCCTTCATGGCGCGCAGTCTTCCCGACTATATGATTCCCGGCCACTTCACGGAGATGCAGTCGTTTCCCTTGACGCCCAACGGCAAAATCGACCGCAAGGCTCTTCCAGCGCCCGATGCAACCCGCCCCCGTCTGGCCGAGCGATACCGCCCCCCAATCAGCGCGATAGAAAAGAAGCTGGCCGGCATCTGGGCCGAAACGCTGCGGGTCGACAAGGTGGGCGTCGACGACAACTTCATCGAATTGGGCGGGGATTCGATATTGGCCGTGCAAACCGTGGCTCGGGCCAGACAAGAGGGCATCGAGATGACACCGCTGCAGCTCTTTCGGAACCAGAGCATTTCGGAACTGGCCGACGCCCTGGGGCGCAAGTCTTCCGCGGAGGCAGGCCAGATCCCGCTGGAGAGCGAGGAAAAAAAATCATCCACGACTGACGCGGCCGTGTCGGCTTCCGACTTTCCTGCAGCCAAGCTCAGTCAGGAGAGGCTGGAAAAGTTGCTTTCAGAACTGGAGTGAACGGAAGTAGCAGATGAAGAACCTGGAAGACATCTACCAACTCTCGCCTCTGCAGCAGGGGATGCTCTTTCACTGCCTCTCGCGGCCCGAGTCCGGGCTCTACTGGGAACAGTTCAGTTTCATCCTGCGGGGACCTCTCGACCCCCACCTTCTGCACCGGGCCTGGGGCCAGGTAATGCAACGGCACTCCGCGCTGCGCACCACCATTCACTGGAAGGGCATCGACCAGCCCATGCAGGTGGTTCGCAAAGAAGTGGAGACGCCTTGGGCGGTCAAGGACTGGAGGGCTGACCCGGAAGAGCATCGCCGAGTGCGTTTGGATCAGCTTCTTGAAGAGGATGCGTCGCTGCCTCTCGACTTCTCGCGGGCGCCGCTGATGCGACTCTACCTCATCCAGGCGAGGCCGAATTTGCACTACCTGATCTGGAGTTTTCACCACCTGCTGCTGGACGGATGGTCGGTTGCGACTGTCTTGGGCGAAGTCTTCCATATCTATCAGGCGCTGGAAGAAGGTCAAACGCCCCGACTGGCGCCCCCACGGCCATTCCGGGACTACATCCTATGGTTGCAGAATCAGGATCAGAATCAGGCTCAGGAGTTCTGGACCCGGACGCTAGCGGGTTTCAGCGAGCCCACTCGCATTGCCTCCCAGGCGGGAAAAGAGGCTGGAGGGAGGCAGGCGCTGACTTCATCGGAATGCCGGAGTCGCTGGTCAGCGGGCGACAGCTCCGGTCTGCGCTCCTTCGCCAAGAAACACCGTCTTACTTTAAACACCTTGATCCAGGGCGCTTGGGCGCTGCTCTTGAGCCGCTACTCAGGAGACGACGACATCCTCTTCGGAGCCACCGTCTCGGGCCGGCCATCCGGGCTGGATGGCATTGAGCAGATGGTGGGCCTGTTCATCAATACCATTCCCATACGGGTAGCGGTCGGCACCGAGGACCGCTTGGCTGCCTGGCTCGCCCGGTTGCAGTCGGCCCAGATCGAGGCGCGGCAGTTCGACTACGCCGCCCTCAGCGAGATACAGGCCTGGAGCCAAGTCAGTTCGGCCCAGCCTCTGTTCGAGAGCTTGATCGTCTTCGAGAACTATCCCTTCTCCTCTCCCGGCGATGGCGGCGGATCATCCCGGCTTGAGGTGCAACACCTGCGCACGCGGGAACGGCTCAACGATCCTTTGGTCCTGGCGGTAGAACCCGAGAGGGAATTGCTTTTCAAGATCGCTTTCGACGCGAGTCGCTTCGAGCGTCCGATGGTCGAGGGCATGCTCGATCACCTGAACCGTCTCCTCAAGGCGTTTCAAGAGCGGCCCGAGGGTCGCGTCACGCGGCTGCCCATGTTCTCCCCCGAGGATGAAGAGGCACTGCTGCGCCGCTGCAGCGGCCCCTTGCCACAAAGGGACGAGCAATCCATCCATGAAATGGTAGAGGCCCAGTGCTCGCGCACTCCAGACGCGATAGCTGTCGTATCCAGCGACACTCAAATGACTTACGCTAAGCTCAGCCGCCTTTCCGACGTCTTGGCGGCGCGTCTTCGCCAACTGGGCCTAGGCCCGGATTCCCCCGTCGCACTTTACCTGGAGCGATCGAGCCTGTTGCTGGTCGGCGTCCTGGCGGTCTTGAAAGCCGGCGGCTGCTACCTTCCCCTCGATCCGAGTTATCCGCCCCGCAGACTTGCACACATGTTGGAAGATTCAGGAGCTTCCCTGCTCATCACCCAACCCTCTCTGGCGGATCGGTGTCCAGACTCCCAGGTTCCTCAGCTCACGCTGCAAGAGGGATGGCATCAGCAACCTGGCGCCTCTTCATTCTCGCTCGCGGGCGGCGATAAAGAGCTGCTGGCCTACATCACCTATACCTCGGGTTCCACCGGCCGACCCAAGGGCGTCGAGGTCACTCACCGTTCCGTGGCCAACTTTCTGCTCTCGATGCTTTGCCAACCCGGGATCGAAGAAGAGGACATTCTCTTAGCGGTAACCACTCTGGCCTTCGATATTTCTGTTCTTGAGTTGTTGCTGCCTCTTCTCAAGGGAGCGCGCTTGGTGGTTGCCGGAGAGGCCGAAGCAACCGATGCCCAGCTCCTGGCCAGGAGGATGGATCTCTCTGGAATCTCAATGATGCAAGCGACCCCGAGCCACTGGCGGCTGCTTCTTGAATCGGGGTGGAAAGGACATAACCGATTAAAGATCCTAAGCGGAGGCGAGGCTTTGCCCAGAGACCTGGCTACCCGGCTCCTGGACCGCTGCGGGCAACTCTGGAACCTCTACGGACCCACCGAGACCACCGTGTGGTCGGCGGCCTGCCGCACACAGCCCTTCGATGAGGCAAGCGCCCCTATTGCCCAGCCGGTCGACCATACTCAAATCTACCTGCTCGACCGGCACCTGCGGCCCGTTCCCTTGGGGGTGCCGGGAGAGCTCTACATCGGCGGAACCGGACTCGCCAGGGGATATCGAAACAAGCCCGCCCTCACGGCCGAACGCTTCATTCCCGATCCCTTCGGCGCTTGCAGCGGCAGCCGACTTTATCGCACCGGAGACCTGGCTAGCCACCGCGGGGACGGGAGTCTGGCTTTTCTCGGACGCCTCGACCATCAAGTGAAAATCCGAGGGTTTCGCATCGAACTCGAGGAGATCGCCCAGGTGTTGAAGTCACACCCCGCCGTCCGCGAGAGCCTGGTGGTAACGCGACCTCTTGGGGACGACCAGGATGAACTTCGCCTGGTAGCCTATGTCGTTCCCCGATCCTCGGGGTCAGAGGGCTTTCCCGCCCAGCAGGTCAGCGGCTTTCTCAGGCAGAGGCTGCCCGACTATATGATGCCGGCCGCCATTGTCGACATGCCCGCCTTTCCCATGACTCCCAATGGAAAGCTCGACCGCCATGCGTTACCCGATCCCGCAGGCGAGCGCCCTTGCCACTTGAGCGACTTCCGTCCTCCCGAAAACCCTCTCCAAGAGGTACTGGCCGAAATCTGGGCCGAGGTTCTCGGTCAAGAAGCCCAGGTCGGAATTGACGACGACTTCGTCGAGTTGGGCGGACACTCGCTCCTGGCCACAAGAATCGTCTTCAGGATGCAAGAAATCCTGGGAGTGCAGCCCCGGCCCGCCCAGCTCTTCGAAACGCCCACCATCCGGAGTCTGGAGCAAGAGCTGCTGGCCAGCCCGCAAGGCGCCGGCCTGCTGAAGGTGGCCGAGTTGCTGCTGAGCGTGGAGGAACTGTCCGAAGACGAAGCCGAGGAGCAACTGAAGCAGGAAACGCTTCACTGAGAAAGAACAATGAGTACCCGGGCCAGGAAACGATTGCAGTTGTCGTCGAAAAAGCGCGACCTAGTCAAGGCTTTGCTTCAAAAAGAAGGCCTTTCCCCTTCGCATTCGGCCGAAATTCCGCGGCGCTCGCAAGAGGGACCTGCTCAACTCTCGCCGGCCCAACACCGGCTCTGGTTGGTCAGCCAAGTAGAAGACCGGGACGCCTCCTATAACGTTCCCGTCGCCATGACGATCGACGGCCCGCTGCGGGTCCGGACGCTGGGGCGCTGCCTAGCGCTCATCCTGCGCCGTCACCAGATCCTGCGCTCGGTCATCAGGTCCTTGGACGGCCGGCCCCATTTGGTTGTGCCGGAGCAAGCCGCGGGCAGCGGTCTCTCGCTGATCGATCTCAGCCGATTGCCGGAGCCGCAAGGCCGGAGATACGGCCGGTCAGTGCTTCATTCCATCGCCCGCGTCCCCTTCGACCTGGAGCGGGGTCCGCTTTTTCGCGCCGCGCTGGTGCGCTTCAGTGATGAGCGTCACGCCTTGCTCTTAAACGCGCACCACATCGTCATGGACGGGTGGTCGGTGGATGTGCTGCTGAGGGAGTTGACTCAGGCCTACAGGCTCAATTCGGCCCAGGAGTCCCCCCCGTTGCCCGAGTTGCCGATTCAGTACTCCGACTTTGCCCGATGGCAACGAGAACACCTGAGGGGGCAGGAACTGCAGCGGCAGAAAGACTACTGGAAACGTCACTTGTCAGCCCCTTTGCCCGAACTGGAATTACCCATTGATTTCTCTCGGCCTCCCCGGATGTTCCATCGGGGCGGGCGAGAGACGACGCGCCTGGCGGCAGACACCAGCCGCCTTCTGCGCCGCTTGAGCCGGGACGAGAAGGTCACCTTGTTCATGACCTTGCTGGCCCTTTGGAAGGTGCTGCTGCTGCGCTACAGCGGCCAAACCGATATCATCGTCGGAACTCCCATAGCCAACCGGGACCGCCGCGAATTGAAAGACCTCATCGGGTTTTTCGCCAATACCTTGGCTCTCAGGACCGACTTGAGCGGCGATCCAAGCTTCCGCACTCTGCTCTCGCGCGTCCGCGAAGTTACCACGGCAGCCTATCGCCACCCCGATCTGCCCTTCGAGAGCCTGGTCGAGGAAATCGGGGTGGCCCGCGATCCCAGCCGGCATCCGCTCTTTCAGGTCGCCTTCGTCCTCCAGAACTTCGAGACCTCGGAGATCGAAATACCCCATCTCGCTCTCGGGCCGCTGCAATTGGAGACCAAAACCGCCAAGTTCGACCTCACCTTGGAGATGGTTGACGACGGCGAGACCTTGGAGGGCTGCCTGGAGTACGATTCCGACCTCTTCAAAGCCTCTACGGCGGCGCGCATGCTGCGGCATTTTCGCTTTCTCGCCCAGCAGGCGGCCTCCCATCCCGACCGTCGCCTCTCCCGTTTGCGCCTGCTGCGGGCCGAGGAACGGCGGCAGGCCGTCGAAACCTGGAACCAAACCAGCACCAGTTTTCCCCATCGCCAATCGATCTGCGCCCTTTTTGAAGCTCAGGCGGCCCAGCGTCCCCAGGCCGTGGCCCTCTCTTTTCAGGGCTGCCAACTCAGTTACGGCGAATTGAATCGGCAAGCCAACAAGTTGGCCCGGCACATGACGACGCTGGGGGTCGATGACGAGTGTCCAGTGGCCGTCTACATGAACCGCTCTCCGCAACTGATCGTCTGCTTTCTGGCCATTCTCAAGGCGGGAGGAGCCTATCTGCCCCTCGATCCCGATTATCCTCCCGAAAGGCTGTCCTTCATGCTCAAGGACGGCGCAGCAAAGGTGTTGCTGACCAACTCGCGAATCGGCCGATCCCTGCCCGAGCATTCGGCTCGGACAGTCTGTCTCGAGCGGGACTGGGAAGAGATTTCTCGGTACTCCCCGCAAGACCTGTCGGCGGTCATCCCTTCAAGCCGGCTGGCCTACATCATGTACACCTCGGGATCGACCGGCCGCCCAAAAGGAATCGGCATCCCCCACCAAGCGGTCGTGCGGCTGGTGCTCAATACAAACTACATAGGGCTTGAGGCGGGGGACATCCTGGCCCAGGCCTCCAACTCGTCCTTCGACGCCGCTACTTTCGAGATTTGGGGCGCTCTTCTCGCGGGAGCCCGGCTGGTCGGCTTGCAAAGGGAAGTGACCCTCTCTCCCCAGCAATTGTCATCTTCAATCGCCCGCCACCAAATCGGGATCCTTTTTCTTACGACCGCTTTGTTTAATCAGATGTCCACGGTTTTGCCCGGCGGGTTCGGGAGCCTCAAGCATCTCCTCTTCGGGGGGGAAGCAGTCGATCCCGAGCGGGTGCGGAACATTCTGAGAAACGGCCCTCCGCGGCGGCTCCTTCACGTCTACGGGCCCACTGAGAGCACGACCTACGCTAGCTGGCACCTGGTTAAGGACGTTCCGCCGAGGTCGCTTACGGTACCGATCGGCAAGCCGCTTGCCAACACCCGCATCTACCTGCTGGACGAGAATCTGGAGCCGCTGCCGGCAGGCCTGGCGGGCGGACTCTTCATCGCCGGCCAGGGATTAGCGCGCGGCTACTGGAAGAGACCCTCGCTGACGGCCGAGCGCTTCATTCCCGATCCTTTTTCCCCGACACCCGGAGGACGCATGTACCGGACGGGAGATCTGGCCCGCTTCCAGGAAGACGGCAGCATCGAGTTCCTGGGACGCCGCGATCACCAGGTCAAAATACGGGGCTTCAGAATCGAGCTGCCCGAAATTGAAATCGCTTTGGGGCGACATCCTCAGATCGCTGAAGTGTGCGTGACCGCTCCCAGGCGCCAAAGCGGCGACCGATGCCTGGTGGCTTACTTTGCGGTCAAGGGAGAAAAGGCGCCCAGCGACGGCGAACTGCGGGACGGGCTGAGCCGGGAGCTGCCTTCCTACATGATTCCCGCGGCCTTCGTCAGGCTGGAGAGCCTTCCCTTGAACGCCAACGGAAAAGTCGACCACGAGGCGTTGCCCCAACCCGATCTCTCCAGACCCCGGATCGGGCAGACCTTCGTGGAGCCGACCAGCGAGGAGGAAAAAGCTCTGGCCGAAGTATGGCGCAGGACGCTGGCCCTCGAGAAAGTCGGCATCAACGACAGCTTTTATCAACTGGGAGGCGATTCGATCGTCGCCATCCAACTGGCGGCCCAGGCGGGCGAAGCCGGATTCCGAATCACTCCCAACCAGATTTTCCGTCATCCCACCATAGCCGGACTGCTGGCCCAGCCTTCGGTGACCGCGCCCGTTCGAAGCCAACAAGGGCCGGTGACCGGTTGTGTGGAAATGAATCCCGTTCAGCGCTGGTTCTTAGAGCAGGAGCCGGTCGACTTTCATCATTTCAACCAAGCCATGCTGCTCAAGGTTTCCCGCGGCCTCTGCCCCGCAAAGCTGCAGGGCGCCCTCAATGCCATCATGGCCCATCACGACGCCTTACGTCTGCGCCTCCGCCTCCGCCAGGGAGAGTGGGAGCAATCGATAGGGCCCGTAACAACAGCATCCTTGATTCGAATCGATCTCCAGGACCTTCCGTCGGCCGCCTCCCTTTCGGCATTGCAGACATGCGCCGCACAACTCCAAACCGGCCTTGACCCAGCCAGGGGGCTGCTGGTGAGGGCGGCCTTGTTTGAGTGGAATGGCGCCTCCCGTAACCGTCTGCTGATCGTTATTCATCACTGGGCGGTCGACGGCGTATCGTGGCGCGTCTTGCTGGAAGACCTCGAGAAGGGCTATCGCCAACTGGAAGCGGGCAGCGGAATCGAGTTGGGACGCAAGACCACCTCCTTTCAGGAATGGTGCGCCGGTCTGGCCGACTTGGCAGGGCGAAAGCGCCTGAAAAAAGATCTCGACTTCTGGAGGGAGCACCTGGATGGTCCCGTCGGCAGGCTTCCCCTGGATTTCCCGAAAGAGGAAAACAGGCGCGCCGACGAGCGCGCCTGTTCCGTGTCACTTGAGGTTGAGGCTACACGTCGGCTGCTGCAAATCGCCTCTCCCTCGGGTGCGGAGATCAACGCCCTGCTCTTGACCGCTCTCTATCAGGCTTTACGCCCGTGGATCAGCGGTTCGACCCTGCTTGTGGCGATGGAAGGGCACGGCCGGGAAGAGATTCTCGAGCAGGTCGACTTGGTGCGCACCGTGGGCTGGTTTACTTCCATCTTTCCGCTGAGAATCGATTTGAGCGGCTGCGGTGACCTGACACGTGAGCTGGAGGAGATGCAATCGCTCCTCGCAGAGGTTCCCAACCGTGGAATCGGCTATGGAATTCTTCGTTATCTCCATCCCGATGCCCAAGTGCGCGACAGGCTCCGCTCTTTTCCCACGCCCCAGGTCAGCTTCAATTACCTGGGCCAGTTTGATCAAAGCTTTTCCAGCTCCGCCCTCTTTCGTCCCGCCCCCGAGTCCATCGCTCCCTTTCACAGCCCCCGCGGCAAGCGGCCCTTTTTGCTCGAGATCAACAGCCTGATCATCGAAGGCAAGCTGACGCTGCACTGGGGTTACAGCAGCAAGCAGCATCGGCGGGCCACCGTCGCTGTCCTGGCCGACCGCTTCATGACAACCTTGAGTCGTTTGCTCTCTCAAGTTGCCGGACGGCCTGCAGGTCCCCAAACAGGGGCTTTTCCGCTGGCCCGGATCGAGCCCTCGGCGATGGAACGCCTGATGGCAGGTAGAGGCCCCATCCACGACCTCTACCCGCTGTCGCCGATGCAGAAGGAAATGTTGTGGCACACCCTGGCTCTTCCCCACTCAGACTTGCCAGTGGTTCAGTACTGCTGGCAATTCGAGGAACTCGACCCCCATCACTTCAAGAAGGCCTGGGCGGCCTTGATCGAACGCCACGCCGTCCTGCGTACCTCTTTCTTTTGGGACCATGCAGAGGAGCCGTTGCAGGCAGTGCATGAAAGAGTCGATTTTGACTGGAAGGAGCGCGACTGGAGCCCCATGGAGGAGCAAGCAGCGAGGGAAGGCCTGGAAACGCTGCTGGAGGAGGAGCGCCGCCGCGGATTCCGCCTGGATGCCCCCCCCTTGATGCACTTTGTCCTGGTGAAGATGCCGTCCCGTCTTCATGCCCTGGTGTGGAGCTTCCACCACATCATTCTCGATGGGTGGTGTCAATCTCTCATTCTCGATGAGGTTTCCAGCCACTATGAGGCCAGCCGGCAGGGCCGAGAGACTCGCTCGCAGCCAGCGCGCCCCTTCGCTGAATACATCGCCTGGATGGGCCGACAGGACCTTCAGCAGGCCGAGAGCTACTGGCGCAGCCTATTAAGGGAGTACCCGGAACCCACGCCGCTGTGGACCGACCAGTTTCCGGCTTCCGGCGACAGGAGGCGCCCAATCGGGATTGGCCGGATCGACCTATCGCGGCGCTTCACTTCCCGGATAAGGTCCCTGGCTGGCGACCTGGGCCTGACCTTGAACACACTCATTCAGGGCGCTTGGGCCGTCTTGCTCGCCCAAAGCAGCCAGAGAGATGACGTCGTTTTCGGGCTGACCGTGTCGGGACGTCCCGCCGACCTGCGGGGGGTCGAGAGCATGCTCGGCCTCTTCATCAACAACATACCGGTGCGGGTCAAACTGGTGCCCGAGTCTGAGCTTCTCGACTGGTTGAGAGAGCTTCAGGAACAATTGCTTGAAAGCCGCCGCTTCGAGTATGTGTCCCAATCCCAGATCTTGGAATGGAGCGGCATATCCCCCCAGGACGCGCTCTTCGAGAGCATCATCGTCTACGAAAACTATCCACGGGAAGCAACGCGGGCCGGCGCCCAAGATCCGATTCAGTTCCAGCAGACCCATCACCTGGGGACCCAGACCGGTCGTCCGCTCACCCTGCTGATCGAGCCTGCCGAGCGGCTCCCCTTGAGGCTGCTTTATCAGCGCGAACGTTTCAGCGGCCGCGCCGCCGACATCCTTCTTCAGCATCTCAAGAGCTTGCTTGAGGCCTTCCTCGCCGACCCCGTGCAGTCCCTGGGCGCCTTGCCGCCCTTTTCGCCAAAGCCGCCGGACAGGATCCCGGTGCAAGAGCGGCCCCGTTGGCGAGGGTTCCCGCTCGACAAAGACCAGATCGAGGCCGAGATGCGAAAGCATCCCGCCCTGAACGAGGCTTTCGTCGTTGTGCGGAAAACAGCGTCGGGCCGCAAGCGGCTGGTAGCTTACCTGACGGAGAGGAAAGGAGAAACCTGTTCCATTCGGCAACTGCGCCGCTCGCTGGAGAAGCGCCTGGGGCCGGCAATGCTGCCCTCCGATTTCGTGCTCTTGCCGCAATTGCCCAAGACCTCCCAGGGACAAGTCAAGGCGGACCTTCTTCCCGATCCAGAACGTTCCCGCAGTTGGCGGCGGCGTTACAGCGTCGAAGGCGAACTGAAAGGGGGGGGCGATGTTTTCGAGCTGCGGTTAAGGCAATTGTGGGAAGAGGTCTTCGACTTGCGCCCGCTCGACGGCCAGGACAACTTCTTCGACCTGGGAGGCGATTCCTTTCTGGCCGTGCGCCTGATGACCAAGATTCAGGAGCAGTTCGGGAAGGATCTCCCTCTCTCGGCTCTCTTCGGCGGCGCCACCATCCGCGAGTTGGCCCAACAGCTTCGCCGTCACCGGTCAGGTGGCTGGTCCTCGTTGGTGCCCATCAAGCCCGGCGGCTCGCGGCCTCCCCTCTTTTGCGTTCATCCCGCGGGAGGCAACGTCGTCGGCCTCAGCGAACTGGTCGCACACCTGGACAAGGATCTGCCTTTCTACGGAATTCAGGCCCTCGGCCTCAAGGGCGACCGAGAGCCGCTGAGACGGGTCGAAGAAATGGCCGGGAGCTATTTGAAGGAAGTCCTCTCGGTGCAGGATTGCCCGCCCTACTTCCTGGCGGGTCAGTCCTTCGGGGGTTTCGTGGCCTACGAGATGGCCAGGCGCCTGATGCAGCGAGGCCGCGAGGTGGCCTTTCTGGGACTGATCGACACTTGGTCGCCCGTCTTCCGGGGAGCGCCCATTCTGGACCGGGCGGCTCCGGACGAAGCCGTTCTCCTCAGCGATTTGGCGGCCACCGCCGCCGGCCTTTACGGCAAAAACTTCTCTCTCCCCGTCGAGGAGCTTCGGTCGGTCGCGCCCCAGGAGCAAATCGACTATGCGCTTAAACGGCTCGAAGAGGCCGAGGCCGTTCCTCCCATCGGCCTGGAGCAGACCCGACGCATCCTCAGGGTCCACCATGCCTCCGTGGAAGCGCTCCGCCACTACAGAGCCGGACCCTATGCGGGCCGGATCACCCTCTTTCGGGCCGAAGAGGAAGAGAAATGGATGTATGAAATGAATCCTCACCCGGCCATCGGCGATCCCGAATTGTACCTTGGCTGGGCATCTCTCACGCCTCATCCGCTGGATGTGGTGGAAGTGCCGGGCGGACACAGCAGCATGATGGTGGAACCCCATGTTCGCGCACTGGCGCAAGCCGTCAGCGCGGCCGTCCAGCAGTCGGCGCCCGCAATCGCCAACCCTACCGCAGACACAAACTCGAACCTCCCGAAGGATTGGAAATCGGACTGATGTTCTCATTACTGACTCAACGAAACTACGGTTTGTTCTGGTTCGGTGACCTTATCTCGGGGATCGGCGACTGGGTGCGAATAGCTGCTTTGCCTTTTTTCATTTACGAGATAACCGGTTCGGCGCTGGCGACAGGATCGATGTTCGTCGCCCAAGCGTTGCCCACCCTTCTTTTCGGGTCTTTGGCGGGAGTCTTCGTAGATCGATGGGACCGCAAGCGAACCATGATCATCTCCGCCATCGCCCGGGCCCTGATTCTGCTGCCATTGCTGTTGGTGACCTCAGCCGAGTACGTCTGGATCATCTACGCAGTGGCCTTTGCAGGCGCCATTGTTTCTCTTTTCGCCAGTCCGGCCTATTCGGCCATTATTCCGGCACTGGTCAAAGAAGACGATCTCATCGGCGCCAATTCCCTAGGGCACCTCAACGACAACTTCGCCCGCCTGATCGGCCCTTCGCTGGGCGGTGCGCTGCTGGCCATGACCGGGCTGGTCGGAGTCGTGTTGATCGATGCGTTTTCCTTTCTCCTCTCGGCCGCCCTGATCGGCCTTATCCGGCTCGACACCAAGAGCAAACGGCAGGAAGCGGAGGAAGAAACTGCGGCGGAACCGGCCCAAGCCGTTGCCAAGAGCCGGTCAGCGGCCTGGGTCAAGGTGTGGCGCGACTGGGTGGAGGGATTGAAGATGGTGGCGCGGAGAGGCCCCTTGGCCAGCGTCTTCCTGGTCCAGACCATCGCCCTTCTGGGCGACAATATCCTGACCGTGTTGTTTGTCGTCTTCATCAGCGACACCCTCAAGGCGGGTTCTCTTGAATTCGGATGGGCATTGACCGCACGGGGATTGGGAGGACTGATCGGCGGCTTGGTCGTAGGCCAGTTCGGCAAAAAACTTAAGGCTTCCAGGGTTTTCTCGCTGGGGTTGACGGGCTCGGGCCTGTTCTTTCTGGCGGTTGTCAACAGCCGCTCGCTGTGGTTAGTGCTGGTGCTGGTCACGCTGGCCGGAATCACTGCGGTGGCATGGCTGTCGGGAGGCTACACCCAATTGCAGAGGAGCACGCCGGACGCCTATCGCGGCCGCATTTTCGGGACCTTCGGCACCACCGCTTCGCTGATGACGTTGACCGGGATGGCGGCGGGAGGCTTCTTGGCCGACCTGATAGGCCACCTCACGATGTTGAATGTGGCTGCCGCCCTCTACCTGGTGGCCGGCCTCCTCGCATTCGCTCTCTTCCGGGGTTCCGCCGGAGGGGAAGTGAAGTACGAGGCCCCCTCAGAGGAGGAGGCCTTGCAGCCCGAGGGCGACAAGGAATCGACTTCCAAGCTGGAAAAAGCGTTATGAAAATCCCACTTCTCACGAACTCAAGGAGGAATAAATGCCGACTATGGGCAAGTATTGCAAAGCTTATCTCTTGAAAAGCTTTCAACAATATGAAGGCTGGAGCGTCAACGAAGGCAACCTCAGCACGGAGACACGGGAGGTAGACGGCGAAGAGGTCGAGGTCCGCAAGACCTTGAACGACGACAGCGTTCTCTACTTGCAGGAAAACTATGTCGTCACCGACGGCATTTTCAAGGACGAGAACATCGTGTTTGAAGAAGTCACCCCTGAATGGACCCGGTTTTGCAGCGACATACTCCATTTTGAAATCCCCGCCGATCTTTCGACTGAGGACGACGTGGAGAGGGGTGACAACGGAGAAGGAAAGGATTAGTACGATGTCGCAGTTGGTCAAGCGGCTGGCCGAAGGCAGGCACCCCGTGACGGCGAGTCGCGCGGAAGGTTCGGTCAGCAAGTTCAAAGAAAGCCTGGACCGCAACTATGTCCACATCGAGTTCACCGGCACCCGCGGAGGTACCGAACTGGAATTCGAACTCGATCAGGATTGCTGCAAGCTGGAAGCTGACTTTGAGAAAGGACAGGGAACCGTTCATCTGGAAGGTCTTCTCAACCTCGACGATATCGACGTCCGCTGCCGGGCCGACATCCAGCTTGAGACGCTTTCAGGCACTGGACATCTGGTGGTCACCGATTAGTGTCTGCGCTCCCCAAGAGTGGAGGAGCCCCCTAACAGCGGCGGGGAAAACCCAGGCGAGGAAGGAGCTGGAGAGCAGTGTGCCTGAATGCAGCCGCCTCCTTCGATTAAACAATTTTCCTTCTTTTTCTTTTTTTCTGAACCTTTTGGCGAACGACTCCGTACGACGTGAAGAGTTTGTCATTCTTGCAGGTTCTACGGCGGAGGGATTGTCGGCTATCCGACCGTCTACGATAATCCGATGGGCGGCGGTTGTGTTCACTGACCTTCAAGCATCTGCGCCTAATCAGGCTGAGGTTTAAGGAAATGAGCGAGATTCTTCAGGACGTGCGAGTCGCCTATCGAGGATTGATCAAACGCCCGGGCTTCGCATTAATCGTGGTGTTGAGCCTGGCTTTCAGCATAGGAGCAACCACGGCCATCTTCGGCGTCGTCAACGCGGTGGCCCTGCGCCCCTTGCCCTATGCGGACTCCGAACGTCTTGTGCTGCTTTTGCAGAGCCTGCCGCAGGCCGGCATGGACGAGATACCGGTGTCGGCTCCCGACTTTCTGGACTTCCGAGAGCAGCAGCAGGTGTTTGAATCGATGGCGGCTTATCGTACTGAGAGCTTCGAACTGTCCGGCTCGGGGGAACCGGAACGTGTGGTTGGGGCGCGAGTTTCTCCCTCCCTTTTCCCCCTGCTGGGGTCTTCCCCAGTCCTGGGGCGGGGCTTCAACGCCTCCGAGGAACAGCCGGGACGAGACAATGTCCTCGTCCTGAGCCATGGGTTCTGGCAGCGCCGCTTTGCGGGAGACAGCGGCGTCTTGGGTCAGAGAATTACCTTGAACCGTACGCCTCACACCGTGGTCGGCGTGATGCCGGCCAACTTTTCCTTCCCTCCTGCCGGACCGCGCTGGAACAACCAACCAGCCGATTTGTGGGTTCCCATGGCCTTTACCGCTGCTGACCTCGAGAATCGGGGCGGCGGCTTCAACAAGAGCGTCTTGGCCCGATTGAAGGAGGGCGTCTCGGTAACCCAGGCCAGCAGTCGGGCCGACGAGCTGGTTCGCCGTATCTTCGATGAGAAGTATCCTGCGGCCCTGCGCAATTCACCCACTTTCGAACTGAGAGCCATGGTAGTGCCTTTCCACCAGGAAGTGGTGGGCCGCGTGACCAGGCCGCTTTTGCTCCTCTTAGGCGCCGTGGGCCTGGTCCTCCTGGTCACCTACGCCGATGTGGGCAACCTCATCCTGAGCCGCGCTTCGTCGCGCAGCCGCGAATTTGCCGTGCGCGTGTCGCTGGGGGCCCGTCCCCTGCGCCTGTTCAAGATGTTTTTAGCCGAAAGCGCGCTGCTGGCGTTGCTTGGGGGCGGACTGGGACTCTTGCTGGCCTGGGCCGCCTCACGCGTTCTTCCCTTGCTGGTGTCCTCCGATCTCCCGCGGGTCGGGGAAATCGGCCTGGATCCCACGGTAACGGCCTTCGTTCTGCTCTTGTGCATCTTCACCACCGTGTTCTTCTCAATGTTTCCGCTGCTGGGTGCTGTCCGCCGCAACCTGCACGAATCGCTTAAGGAGCGGAGCAGCAGCCAGCTGCCAGGTGGGGGCCGCCGCAACTGGACTCAAAAGGCCCTGGTGATCTCGACGGTGGCTCTGGCTTTTGTCCTGCTCATCGGCGCGGGCCTGCTGATCCGCAGCTTCACGCATCTGATCGAGACCGACCCCGGCTTTCGCCCTCAACAACTCCTGACGCTGAGCGTCCCCCTGGCCGCAGAAGCCTACCCCGAAGCCGATCAGATCCGCGCCTTTTACCAGCGCCTGCTGGGCAAAATCGAGAACCTGCCCGGAGTACGAGCGGTGGGCGCATCCAACGACTTGCCTCTTCAAGGAACGGAAGTCCTGAGCTTCTGGCCGGAAGGGCGTGCCGCCGAAAACCTCTCATCACCGCCCTTGGCTTCACACAGTTGGGTGCTTCAAGACTATTTCGAAGCGGTGGGCATCGAACTCAAGCAAGGCCGCTACTTCGGCCCCCAGGACCGGCAGGACAGCGACAAGGTGGTCATCGTCAGCGAGACTCTGGCCGAGCGCATTTGGCCAGGGCAGAATCCCATCGGCCAACGAATCAAGTGGGGAGTCGCCGAATCGGGCTGGCCCTGGATGAGCGTGGTCGGCGTCGTGAAAGACGTCAAGGAAGGTCCTTTGCACGACGATGCCAGTCCACACACCTATCAACCATTCCTGCAAGTCCCTGACTTTCTGGTTGCTGATACTGCCAGCGGACAACTTCGATCCCTGAATTTCGCCATCCGAACGGAAGGAGATCCCACGAGCCTGATCGCGGCGGTGCGAGGCCAAATCCGCAAGCTGGATCCCAACCTGGCCGTCACCGACGTCAACACCATGGAACAGAAGCTCAGCGAATCGCTGGCCGCCCGGCGCCTCATGCTTCGCCTGGTGGGAGGCTTCGCCGTGATCGCTTTGCTGCTGGCCGCTTTCGGACTCTACGGCGTACTGGCCTACTCGGTGGCCCGACGAACCTATGAGATCGGCATCCGCAAGGCCCTGGGGGCTCAGAGAGGCGACCTGCTCAAGTTGGTCATCCGGCAGGGGATGTCCCTGGTGGTGGTGGGAATCGGTATTGGCCTCATCGTCGCGCTGGCCTCCAATCCTCTTCTGAGCGGCCAACTCTATCGGGTCAAATCGACCGACCCCCTCACCTTCGCCGCGGTCTTGCTGGTGTTGCTCACGGTAGCCCTGCTGGCTTGCTACCTTCCCGGCCGGCGAGCCGCCAAGGTTGACTCGATCATCGCCCTCAAGTCTGACTAGAATTAGAAACGCTGATTCTTCTATTTCTCCTGCAGCCGTAGGTTTTATCTGTCATTCCTGACCAAAGACCGATAGCGAGACTGCAGGAAGTCGCGGATGGCGCCGGCCAGGGCGGGGAAGGAGGACTCGGCAGGGAGAATCTTGACGCTCAGGCCTAAGTTTCGGGCGGTGTCGGCGGTGACGGGGCCGATGGCGGCGATGGCGCAGGGTTTGAGGAGGTGGAGGGAATCGGTGAGGGCTACAAGGTTTTCGGCCGCCGAGGAGGAGGCCAGGGCGATGACGTCGGGGGGATTGCTGCGAAGCAGCTCGTTGAGGGCGGCGCGGTTGGACTCAGCGGGGACGGTATCGTAAACAGCCGGCGCCGAGAGGCGGGCGCCGGCTTCTTCCAGAGCTTCCCGCAGCCAGGGACGGGCGATTCGAGCCAGAGGCAGCAGGATCTTGCGTCCCCGCAGCGAGCCCTCGCGGGCTTGCAGGCCGGCCAACAGTCCCTCGGCTCGATGATCAGAGGCGATCAAGTCGGCCTGGGCGCCCTCCCTTTCCAGGGCTTTGGCCGTACCCGGTCCGACCACGCCCACTTTCACCCGCTGAGGAGGCCACTTGCCCAGAAGCCGGGCCCGCCCGGCCATGATGGCGACCGAGTTGGAACTGGTGAAGAGCAGCCAGTCGAAGGACGGGAGCTCACGCAAGGAGGCTTCCAACTCGGCGCACTCCAGTTCCTTAATCTCGATGAGCGGAATTGCATGGACAGCGATTCCGACCGACTCCAGCGGCTGGCGCAAGCGCCGCGCTTTGCTCTCGCCCTGGGTGATGAGAACGGAGGGCGTCAATCGGCTCTCTCCTCTTCAAATTCGGCCAGGATGGCCTCGGCTCCGGCGTCGAGAAGAGTCTGTGCGGCGGCCAAGGCCATGGACCCGAGGTCGCCGGGCCGTCCTCGGCGGTGCTCCTCGAGTTTCTCGCGTCCCAAGGGACTGGCCAGGAAGCAGTCGAAGGAAGCTTGGTCGCCAGCGATGCGGGCGTGGCCGCCCATGGGCACCTGACAGCCTCCGCCCATGCGCCGCAGAAAAGCCCGTTCCGCCCTGACGCAGTGCGCCGTGTCGGAGTGGTGAAGGGGCCGAAGCAGTTCGGCCGTTCGCCCATCGTCTTGGCGGATCTCCACCGCCAGGGCACCCTGTCCCACGGCGGGAACCATTTCTTCCACCGGAAACAGGTAGGAGATGTGTCTGTCCAGTTCGAGCCGCTTGAGTCCGGCGGCGGCCAGGATAAGACCGTCCAGTCCCTGCTCGCGCATCTTTCGCAGGCGGGTGTCGACATTGCCGCGGATGTCCTCGACCCGCAGGTCCGGACGCAGGGACAGCAACTGCACCCGACGGCGCAGCGAACTGGTGAAGAGGCGGGCCTTTTGCGGCAGGCGGCGCCAATCGTCGAGTCCCTCCCGGGCCACCAGCGCATCGCGGGGATCGGCCCGGCGGGGGATGCAGGCCAGCTTCAGCCCCTGGGGCAATTCGGTCGGCATGTCCTTGAGGCTGTGCACGGCCAGATGAACGCGCCTTTCCAGCAGCGCCTCTTCGATTTCCTTGACGAAAAGCCCTTTGCTGTCCGTTGACGCCTGCAAAGCCTGTTCGCTGAGGTGGTCGCCGGTCGTCTTGATGACCTCGATTTCGACATCGAGTCCGCTGTGAGCTTCTTGCAGCCGGCCGCGCACCCAGCGCGCCTGCCAGAGCGCCAGTTGGCTGCCTCTGGAACCGATAATGACTTGCTTCATTCCTCTTCCAGGTCGAAGGCGCGCCTGATCAGGTCCACTTCGTCGAGCCGGTCGGGGTCGTGGGCGGCGACGCGCTTGATTTCGGTGATGAGGGGATGGGCCAGGCGGTGAGCGCTTTGGCGCAGGTGTTTTTCCAGGCGCTGGCGGTCCTGCTCGCTCATCCCGTTGGCCAGGGAGGAGAATCCTTGCAGGCACACGTCCTCGAAGGTATCGATCAGTTCGCGCACCATGGGACCGACTTGTTCGCTGGAACGGCGCCGGAAGTACTTCTCCACCTCCTGCTCGATGATCTCCTCGGCTTCGCGGGCGTTTTCCATCCGCTCCGACATGTTGGCCTCCACCACCTGCTGAAGGTCGTCGATGTCGTAGAGAAAGAGGTTCTCGACTTCGTCGCAGGCGGGGTCGATGTTGCGGGGCACGGCGATGTCGATGAGAAAGAGAGGACGGTACTTGCGCTGCTTGAGCACCTCTTCCATGCGGCTGCGCATGAGGATGTAGTGGGGCGCCCCCGTCGATACCAGCACTACGTCGCTGTGCACCAGGTGCTGGTGAATGTCGTCGAAGGGAATGGCCTTGCCGTCCAGGCGCGCCGCCATGTCCTGGGCGGTATCCTGGGTGCGGTTGGCCACCAGGATAGAAGTCACTCCCGAGCGCCGGAAGTTCTGGGCCGCCAACTCGGCCATTTGTCCGGCTCCGATGAGCATGGCCGAGCGTCCTTTGAGGCGTCCGAAGATGCTCTCCGCCAGCTCCACGGCCACCGAGGAGATGGAAACGGGCGACATGCCCACCCGAGTTTCCCGGCGCACCCGCTTGGCCACGAAGAAGGCCTGCGGCACAAGCCGTTCCAAACGTCCCAGGCTGCCCAGTTCGCGGGCCGCCTGGTAAGCCTGCTTCATCTGTCCCAGGATCTGGGCCTCGCCGATGACCAGCGAGTCGAGGCTGGCGGCGACGCGGAAAACATGGCGCACGGCGGAGGGCCCCTGCAACCTGTAAAGAAAGCGCTCAAGAAAATCGGGTTTGAGTCCGTGATGGCTGTGCAGGAAGTCTGCGATGCTGTGGACCGATTGCCGAGGCTGATCGCTGTGAGCTACCACCTCGACGCGGTTGCAGGTTGAGATTATGAGGCTCTCGGGCAAGCCGCATTGTTGGCGCAGACGACCCGTCACCTCCTCCAGCAGAGGCTCCGGAATGGACACTTTTTCCCGCACTTCGATGGGAGCCGTCTTGTGGCTAAGACCCACCAAGATCAGATCAGAATCGTCGCTGGTTTGCGGCAAGTCCATGGGCTACGAGTCCGTCTCGCTTGCGGTTCTCAGTAAAAGGTATGCCATCCTTCAAAGAACAAACGCGCCCCGAAGAAGGTGAAGAGCACCGACAGGAATCCCACCAGGCTTCCCATGGCAGCCTTCTTGCCCCGCCACCCCGCCGAGAGGCGCAAGTAGATCAGTCCCAGATAGATCAACCAGGTGACGAAGGCCGAGATGACCTTGGGATCGGTATACCATCCCTCGGCCCATTGCTCCTCGGCCCAGATGACGCCCGCCAACAGCCCTAAAGTCATGAAGCAGAAACCGGCGATGAGCGAGCGTTGGAAGGTTCGGTCCATCGACAGAAGGGGGGGAAGTCGGTCATAAAAAACATTGAAGCGCTTGCTCTTCAAGCGCCGTTGCTGGGCCAGGTAGAGGATGCTGGCGATGAAGGTCAGGAAAAACAGCCCGTAAGCCAGGATCAGGCAGGTAATGTGCAGGTAGACCCAGGAACTCCGCAGCATCTCGGGTGCCGGATTGGCGGCCTTGATCCAAGCCGTGCCCAGCATCAGCGTGGTGACCAGGGGCAGGGAAAAGGTCCCGATCATCTGGGAGCGGTAGCGCCAGAACGAGAGCAGGAAGCAGAGCGTGACCGTCCAGGCGAAGAAAATCAGCACTTCACGCAGATTGGTGAGCGGAAAATGGCCCAACTCGATGCCGATCGCCACCAGAAAGGCGGTGTGCAGAACGAAAGCTACCAGTTCGGCGTAGATGGCGATGCGAAAAGACAGGTCGCGCTTGGAAAAGTAAGCCACGACGCTGTGAAAAAGCCCCACGGCATAGAATGCGAAGGCAGCGTTGAAGATAATTCCGCTCACGAACCGCATTATATAGCCTCGACTCCCGGCAAGGGAGCGGCCCGCATGAGCGCGGCGCAGGTCAGAGCGGAGGAGTATAGTTGAAGGCTGTGGAAACGATGCAAGACCAACAAGGATTGCCCCTGCAGGAGGAGCCTGAGGCAGGAGGGCCGGCGGAGGGTGTCTCCAGGCGGCAAAGCGATCTGAATCCGGGGGAGGACGGCAGTTTTCCCAGACCGGTGCCACCGGGGCGGCCCGAGGTGCAGGCGCTCAACATCCGCCTGGAAATCTTCGAGGGGCCGCTGGATCTGCTCCTGCATCTGATCCGCACCCAGGAATTGGACATTTACGACATCCCCATCGCCCAGGTGACCGATCAGTACCTGGCTTTTCTGGATGTCATGAAAGACCTCAACATCAATATTGCCGGAGAATTCCTGGTAATGGCCGCCCAGCTCATCCTCATCAAGTCGCGCATGCTGCTGCCGCCCGACCCCTCCCAGGCCGAGGACGAAGAATTCATCGATCCGCGGGCGGAACTGGTCGACCAGTTGCTGGAATACGAGAAGTTCAAAAACGCAGCCGACCTGCTTTACGAGCGGGAGACGGTGGAGCTGGGCGTCCATGGGCGGGGCTGGGAAGAGTTCGCCGAAGACGAGAAAGAGATCGTCGACGTCAACGTCTTCGACCTGGTCAAGGCCTTCCACCAGATCGTGGAACGCTACAAGGAACAGGTGGTCATCGAGGTCGAGCATGAACCGGCCACCATCGAGGAGAAGATGACGGAACTTCGGCGCCTGCTCTCCCTCAAGCGTGAGATCTTTTTCTCCATGTTCTTCCAGTCCCAAATCAGCAAGTTCCACATCGTGCTGACCTTCTTCGCCCTGCTCGAGCTGGTGCGCATGGAAGAAGTCCGCCTCTACCAGAAGGGCGTCTTCGAGGACATCCGGATCAAGGCATGTTAGAGATTCACAACCAGATTCTCTCGATCCTCTTCGCCTCCCGCGCTCCCGTCACCATCGCCGAACTGCAGGAGGTCTTTCCCGAGATTGAGTCCTCCGAAATCCGGGAAGCGGTGGAGGAGGTGCGTGAAGAGTTCAACTCCATGCAGAATGCGGTGGAGTTGCGCCGGGTGGCCGGAGGCTTCCGCATCACCACCCTGCCCGAACACCACGAAACGATCCGCGTCTACCTCAAGAACAAGCCCTCCTCCAAGCTGACCATGGCGGCCCTGGAAACCCTGGCCGTGATCGCTTACAAACAGCCCATCACCATTCCCGAGATCTGCGACATCCGCGGCGTCAAGGGCAGTTCCACCATCAAGACCTTGCTGGAAAAGAAGCTCATCGAGACGCGGGGACGCAAGAAAACCGCCGGGCGTCCCATGCTTTACGCCACCACCCGGGAATTCCTGATCCACTTCGGGCTCAACGACCTCTCCGAACTGCCCACCCTCAAGGAACTGGAAGAAATCCTGGCCCAGGACGACGATGCTCTGGAGCCGGTCGAGAAGGAAGAAGAGTGACACCGCCAACCGCGTCGTCGAGGGAGGCCTCAACGCCTCAGGGCTGGGTTGGGGGCGCGTCGGAGGGACGCAGGGCTTCGGCGCCGTAGAGCAGCAATCCGGCGAAGAGGAGTTCCACCGTGAGCACCGCCAAGGTATAGGTTTCAAGCCCGTCCAACAGGGCGCTGACGAGGCGTCCGCAGCAGAGGCCTAAGAAGAGGATCCCCAGGCAGCGCAGCCACTCGCGTCCCGGCTGGGGACGGCGCAATGCATGCAGGATGACGGCTCCTATGGCCAGCACAAAGGCTCCGTAAAAAGCCCTGATTTCGCCCACTCCGGCCTGGTTGAGAGCCTGCAGGTGGGCCAACTCGGCCACGCTGCGGGGCGCCACCAAGGCCGTGGCGCCCAGGAGAATATTGATCAAGGCCCCCGCGCCCAGCACTATCCTGACCCACATAGACCAAGAGTAGCACGGGCGCGGGGCGTTCGCCCGGTCTTTACAAGGCTGCCGTCTTCAGCCTGTCGGGTTGACCGTCGGACGATTCCAGGTCGGCCAATCCCGCCAGCAGGTCCTCAACCAGGTCTTGACTGTTCTCGCAGCCCGGACTGAGGCGCACCAAGTTGTCTTTGAGACCCAGGGCGGCCCGGTCTTGAGCTGGAATGGAGGCGTGAGTCATGGTCGCTGGATGGCAGATTAAAGCCTTGACGCCGCCCAGGCTTTCCCCCAGCGCGAAGAATCGGCGGTTGGAGACGAAATCGACGACCCGCTCGGGACCGGCGCGCAATTCCAGGCTGACCATGCCGCCGAATCCGCTCATCTGACGGCGGGCGATCTCGTGTCCGGGATGATCGGGGAGGCCCGGAAAATAAACCCGTTCGACGGCGGGATGATCCCTCAGCGACTCAGCGATGGCCTGGGCGGTCTCAGCGTGCCGCTGGACACGTAATTCCAGGGTCTTGAGCCCGCGCAAGGTGAGCCAGCAGTCAAAAGGAGAGGGCGTGCCCCCGGTTGCGTTCTGGAGAAAACGTATGGGTTCGAAAACTTCGGCGTCCTTGGCCAAGACCGCTCCCTGAATCAAGTCGGAATGCCCCGAGAGGTACTTGGTGACGCTATGAACCACGATGTCGGCTCCCAGCTCGAAAGGGCGCTGAAAGAGGGGCGTGGCAAAGGTGTTGTCGACACCCACCAGGGCCCCGTGGCGGTGGGCCAGCGAGGCGATGGCCTGGATGTCGTAGATGAGCAGGCGGGGATTGGTGGGAGTTTCCACCCACACCAGCCGGACACCTTCCAGCAAGGCCTCCTCAAGGGACGCAAGGTCGCTATAGTCGGCGGTCCGGGTGTCGATCTGAAAGGGCTCATAAACCTGATGCAAGAGCCGATGGGTTCCACCGTAAACGTCCGGCGGCACGACGATTTTGTCGCCCGGCCTCAGTGTTCCTTGAAAGACGGCGTTCTCGGCACAGAGGCCGGAGCTGAAGAGGGCGCAATGTTCGCTTCCTTCCAGCTCGGCCAGGACTTGCTCCAGCCTTTGACGGGTGGGGTTGTTGGTTCGGGTGTAGTCGAATCCCTTGTTGACCGCCGGAGCCCGCTGCTCATAGGTGGAGGTCTGGAATATGGGTGCCGCCAGCGCTCCCGTCGAGGGGTCGGAGGGTTGATGGGCGTGGATGGTCTTAGTGGCGAAATGCATGAGAAAAATATCCTTTCTTCGATCCAGGTAAGGGATTTATCCGGTCAGTTTCTGATCAGAGTTGAGGCGGCCTCGTGGTGGAGGCTGCGCACCAGCAGATCGAGCCCGAAGCGACGGGCGCTTTCCAGCGCTTGCCGCTGAACCAGATCGCATCCCTCGTCGGCCATCTGCAGAGCCTTGTCGAAGGTCAGCCGGGCTAATGGAAGGGCCTCGGGGAAGCGCTTGGGATCGCGGTCGAAATAGCCGGGCACATCCTTGACCAGTTCGCAGGCGTCGGCTTTCAAGGCGGCCGCCAGAAGCAAGGCGCTCCAGTCTGAGCCGCCGCGTCCTAGAGTCCGCAGCCCCTGTCCGGGAGCGACCGCCAGAAAGCCTGGGACGATGACCAGCGGGTGCCGCCGCAGCCAGCGCAGCAGGGAGAGGCGGCGCAGGGTCACCTGGGGCGATGGGGCTTGCTGGGGACCTCCGGCCGGGCGTCCGGGATCGGCCGCGCACTCCACCTGCAAGCCGCATTGGTGCACGTTGAGTCCGCATACATCCTGGCGACGCGCCCTCAAAGCCAGGGTCAGGAGCGCGACCGAACGCAGTTCTCCTGTCGCCCAAAGAAGATCGAGAGCGTCGGCGTCGGGTGCGGACTGAAGGCGGCTGGCTTGGCGCAACAGGCGGTCGGTGTGCCCCTGCTGAGCCGAAACCACGACCAGAAGCCTTCGTTGAGGATCGTTCTTGCGGCGGGCAGCCAGATGGTCGGCAGCGGCCTGATAATCATCGTGCCCGCGCAACACCGATCCACCCAGCTTGAGGACGCTGAGGGAAAGGCCTTCAGACATGAGTCACCTCCAGGGCCCGCAGGGGCAGGCAAGCAGCCGAGGCCGCTTCAGCCAAGGCTTGACAGGCTTCTTCAATGTGAGGTTTGGAGGCGGTGCTGGTCAATATCCAGAGGTATTGGGCCTTCTCGACACTGCCTCGGCAATGGATGCCGTGGTCGGCCAGCAGGGCCAGGACATCGTCCAGTCCGGCATCGGCGCAGGAGTCCTGGCGTTCGATGCGCACAAACCAGGGCGTACGGGGAGGACGCAGGACCGTCTCCCGGGGCTGGCGGCTTGAGGCATGACCGAGCCTCCCCGCCGAAGAAGAGTGGACCGCCTGCCACAGGTCGTCGAGCAGGGTTGCAGCCGTCACTTTGGGACCCGCGCCTGCTCCCCGGTAAAACAGCCTGCCGCTGCCGTCCGGCGTGGAGACCGACTCGCAATGCGGTTCCAGCAGCAGTCCGTTGTCGACTCCTCCGACGGCTGACAGCAGGTGACTGGAGGGCAGGAAGGCAGGTCCCGTAAAGGCTTCCACCGAGTCCTCCAGCAGGCGCGCCCAAACCAGCGGACGCAGCACGCCTCCCAGGTCTCGGGCCGCCTCCAGGTCGAGGGGCGAAAGATCGCGCAGGGTGCGCTTTTCCAGTCCCGTCACCTCGATGCGCCGTCCCACCAGGTGCTGACACAGCAAAGCCAGCTTTTCGGCACCGTCCTGGCCGTCGATATCGTTGGCGGGGTCGGGCTCGGCCAAGCCAAGCCGCTGGGCCTCGGCCAGCGCCTGGGGCAGTGTTTCACCCCGTTGCAATTCGGTGATGAGGAAGTTGCAGGTGCCATTGAGGATTCCTTGCAGGAGGCGGAAGCGTCCCGCCAGAGGACGCTCTTGCAGGGTGGCGATGAAGGGAACGCCGGCCAGAGCGGCGGCTTCCACTCGCAGTTCTGTCGCCGCTTGACGGGCCAAGCCGGCCAGTTCGCTGCCGTGATCCGCCAGCAGCGACTTGTTGGCCGTGACCACAGGGATCCCCGCCTTGAGGCAGTAGGCCACCAGCGAACGCGCCGGCTCGAGGCCGCCCAGGGCTTCCACCACCACGTCGCAGCGAACCGCCAGGAAGCGCAGCGGATCGGAGGTGAGAAGCGCTCGAGGCGGTAGTCCGCGGCGGGGGAGGGAAGCATCGCGGACTAAAGCCGCTACCGGATCGAGTTGCAGTCCGCGGGACAAGAAATAGTCCCTTTCCCGGCGGCACAGCTCGAGAAAGGCCTGTCCCACCTTCCCGGCTCCCAGCAGTCCGATGCGGAGCGTCCGGGCCCGCTGGCCCGGCAGTGGACGCGGACCCGTTTCTCGAAGAGGAAATTGTAGTGTACTCATGGATGTCTCTTGTGTCCTTTCCGTGCAGATTAGCGCACAACAAGGGACGCAAAGTGCATGTCCTGTTCGACGCAGTCTGGCGGACGGTTGCCGCGGCCATCCTCGTGCACGGATGTCCAGCGGCGCAGCCGAGCCGCACTTCTGACGCCGATCATTCTCTGCGGGGACAAATGCGAAGCCGGCGCTTCGGGCGAAACAGCCAGCCGCTGTTCATCTCCCCCAAAGGGCAGGAGTTAGCACCTTGGTCCGGGCGACCAGGTTGCTGTGGTGTCATAGGGCCTGTTCCCTCGACCACTCTTGATAAACGAGCTATCGCATTCAAAAAAAATGGACAGCGCTGAAGAGATTAGCCTGAAGGCGCCAAGGCTGTCAATAGAAAAAACCCGCGCCAACCGGGGAACCGAAATCTCCTCTGTGGTGTCCAACCAATGTTATAGAGCCTGTCATTGGGCAACTCGCTGCTGAATTCGATAGGATAAGAAAGGCATGCCGCGTCGTCGAACTTTGCTCATCCTGTTGGCGATTCTCGCCGCGGCCCTCCTGTGGCTCTACGACCAAGGGGGCGGGCCGCTGTTGCGTCCGCCCGGTGCTGCTGAGAGCGCTGCGGAGGAAGGCCGAGGAGAGCCCTCCTCGCGCTCCGAGGACGGGCAAGCTTCCGCCCAGAGAGGAAGCCTGGCTGACCGCTCCGGCTACAGGCGAGGCGCCTCAAGCGCCGGACGCCTGCGGGTGTTCGGTAGCGTACGCGGGCCTGAGGGCGAGCTCTTGGGCGGGCTTTCTCTCCTTTTGGTGCCGGTGTCGCCCCAGTTCGAATACCAGGTCCCGCGAGCACTGGATTTGCTGGCACAAGAGGGCGGCCAGGAGCTCCCCCTGCAACTGCGTCAACAACTCGACCGCCGTTTGCCGTTGCAGACCGCCGCGGACGGCTCTTATCAGTTTCAACTCCCCGCCGAGTTCCCCCTGGGGGTGCTGGTGGCCCAGCGGCCCGGCTTCGCTCCCGACTGGGGAAGCCTGGACAAAGAGCTCGCCAAGTGGCGTCGGCAGATGGGATTTGATGAACAGGCCTGGCCCCGCGAACTTCGATTCGACCTGCAACTGCAACCGGAGGGGCGCATCAGCGGACGCGTCACCGAGAGGTCCAGCGGATCACCGGCCCAGGGTGCCGCCGTGGAAATCTTCGAGGCTTCCTCGGCCCGGCGCATCGAAGCCGGAGGCAAGTGGGTGGTGTCCGGCGAGCCCCTCAAGGTGGCCTTGGCTGATGCCCGAGGACGCTACGGTTTTTCGGGACTGCCCCCGGGGGTCTATGCTCTCTCGGCAGCTCCGGGGCCCACCGCCTACGCCGTGGGCACCGCCGACAGCCGCCGAGTGCGCTTGGAGGCCGGTCAGTACTTGTCTGACGTCGACTTCTCCATTGAGGCAGGCGGAACCCTTGTGGTGCGCGTCACCGATCACTCCAGCCAACCCATCCGCGGCGCCACCTGCGCGGTGACCCCCACCACCGAGAGACTCGGCCCCCGCAGCCTCGAGACCCAGGCTTTAGGATTGGGCCGCTACGGACAGGACTCCTCGGATGCCGCCGGGCGCTGCTTCCTGAAAGGACTGTGGCTGGGACGCTCCTACAACCTGTTGGTCTTCCATAAAGACCTGTTCGCGCGGGCTCAGGAGGAGTTTGAAATCCCCTCCGACGTGGGCAGGACAGAGGTGGAAGTGAAGCTGTGGCGACGGTCCATGATTGCCGGCTGGACCGTGGTCGGATCGGGAGAACCGCTGGGCGATGTCATGGTTGGACTCAAGTCCCTGCATTCTTCGGGCGACGATGCCATAGCCGTGGGTCTGCGCTCCGATGAGGACGGCGCCTTCGCCTTTCAGGGCCTGCCGCCGGGACAGTATCGGCTGGAAAGCAACGCCGCGGGTACGGTCGCGCTGGAAATCTCCCTGGGGCCCGGCCAAGTTGAAGATGACCTGGAACTGGTAGTTGCCGATCAATGGACCTCGCTCTCGGGCTGGGTGTCCGACGACAGGGGCCGACCGCTGCCGGGAGCCAGCGTGGAGATCCGCGCACCTTACGGTCAGGGCAAGAAGATAGCGGTCGAGACCGACTCGCAGGGCAGATTCAGCGAGGACCGCCTGATCGGAGACACCTTCGATGTCACGGCAAGCCACCCCGAACATCAGCACGAGACCCTGCGCCGGGTGGATGCGGGCAGGTCGGACTTGAACCTGGTGCTGAAAAGGCAGGCCCTGGTCGAAGGACGCCTGGTCGATTCCCAGGGGCGCCCCATCACCAAGGAAGGCGTGCCCATCTTCGCGGCCCAGCCCTATGATCGTCCTAGCCAAGGAGTTAGTACTACCACCCGGGAAGTCGGAGTCAGCGACGATCGGGGACGCTTCACTCTACGACTGCTGCCGGGCAAGGGCTATCTGTTGGCCAGGACCTCCGGCTACGCGGCCGGGAGGAGCAGCGAGTTCCAACTGGCACCCGGAGAATCGGTCCGCGGCCTGGATATCGTCCTTCCCCAGGAAGCCCAAGTCAAGGGCCGCGTCGTGGACGCCCGCGGACAACCCGTGCAGGGAGCCGAGGCCGTGGCCTACGAGGTCTCCAAGCCGCAGGCGCACGGACGCCAGCTTCCCACCGCACGGTTGCTCCCCGGCGTCACCGGCTTTGCCAGCAGCGACTTGCAGGGGCGCTTCCGCATCGACGGCTTGCCCAAACAGAACTGCCGGATCACGGCCCGGCATCCCGATTGGGCTTCCTCCTCCACCTTGATCGTGGATTTGAGCGATGCAAAGGAAGATCCAGTCGACGTAGGCGACCTGCGCCTGCGGCAAGCAGGAGTTGTCGAGGGAGTGCTGATCGCCGAAGGGAAGCCGCTGGCCCACTGGCCGATCACCCTTGCAGCCCATGACTATCACCAGGAACGCTCGGCCACCGACGCCCAAGGGCGATTTCACTACCAAGAGGTGACCCCCGGGACGGTCATCCTCAGCGCCCAAAAAGGTTCCCTGGCGGGCGAACGCCGCTTGACCTTGGACGAAGGCGGCACCTTGGAGGTTCGTCTGCAACTCGAGCCCAAGGCGGTCATTCGAGTCAAAGCGTCCGACCTGGAAGCCGGCCAGGTCTATGGGGTGGAAGCCCTCCGCCAGCGGCAGCCGGGCGACCCTCTGCCCAGCGGTTTCTTCTTCAGGACCGATCACCAAGCTGCGCCGGACGGTACTTTGGATCTCCGCGTCGAGGCCGGGGTCCCCGGAGAATATCGGGTCAGCCTTTTTCAGATCCGCAGGCAAGGCGGAGCCCGCATCAGGGAAGAGTTGGGCCCCGTGATCTGCCGCGTCCGGACCACGCTGCACTCCGGCGAGCAAGAGCTTGTCCTCAAGCCCAATTCTCCATGAGGCCCTTCGCCGCAAGCGATGAGATTCCGTCCCCGCTCCCTTCGTTAATTCCTAGGGCCACGGAGTAGAAGTGGCCAACAACCACACCGACGCGTCAAGTTTCAGTAACCGCAGTGAAGGCCCAAGGCTCCCGGAGGTATGAGGTCGCTGGCTACGAGTAGCCCTGGGGTCGAAAGAGACGAGTCCTCAGGCTTTTGGCTTTGCGACCGGCTTTGGACGCCGACCGTGTGTCCCGTATAATTGGCCTCTGGTGCCGCTCTCAAGAGAAGGAATCTATGCCCGCTTCACGCCACTACGACGTTGTCATCCTCGGAGCCGGACTGGCTGGTCTGTCGCTGAGCCGCCATTTTCTTCTTTACAGCGACAAGAGCGTGCTGCTCTTGGACAAGCGCTCGACGATTCCCCCTAAGAAACAGAAGGTGGGGGAGTCGCTGGTGCAGGTCGGGGGCTACTACCTGGCCAAAGTGCTCGACCTTGAGGAATATCTCTTCTGCAATCACTTCATGAAGTACAACCTGCGCTTTTACTGGAAAAGCGAGCAACGGGCCAACGACCGCTTCGAGGACTACTCCCAGGCCTACATCCGCAATTTCTCCAACATCGGCTGCTATCAGCTCGACCGCAACGAGTTCGAAGGCGAGTTGCTGCGCCTCAACCGGCAGAGTGAACGCTTCAGCTTCCAGGCCCCGGTGCGTCTGGGCCGAGTCGACTTGGCCGAGGACGACGAGACTCCTCACCTCGTCCACTACCGCAGCCGGGAGGGCGAGTGCCAAGTCAGCGCCGATTGGGTCGTGGACGCCTCAGGACGCGCCAAGATCCTGGCCCGCCGCATGAAGCTGGAGCGCGACAACGAGATCCGCCACGGGGCATCCTTCGCCTGGGTGGAGGGTCTGGTCGACATCGACAAGCTCACCGATGCCTCCTGGAAGGAAGTGCTGGCCAGGAAATCGCGCCGCCAGACCGGCCATCTTCCTCTCTGGCTGGCCACCAACCACTTCATGGGCGAAGGATTCTGGTTCTGGGTCATCCCCCTGCAAAGAAAGACCAGCCTGGGACTGGTCTACGACCGGCGGGTGATTTCGCCGGATGAGGTTTCCAGTCCCGAGAAGCTTTTCGACTGGGTGTGCCGCGAGTTCCCGCTCTTCGCCCGCGATTTGCCCAACCGCAAGCTGCTCGATTTCGGGCGCTATCCCGATTATTCCTACGACTGCCAGAAGACCATCGACCCGCGCCGCTGGGCTCTGACCGGGGAGGCGGGACGCTTTACCGACCCCCTCTACAGTCCCGGCAGCGATTTCATCGCCATCCACAACACGCTTATTTTCAACGCCGTCCTCACCGGCGATCCCGTCCGCAGGGCCGTCCGCTGCAAGCTCTACGAGATGATGATGCGTTCGCTCTATTCGGCCTGGGTGCCGGCCTTCTCAATCAGCTACGATGCCCTGGGAGACCGCGAATGCTTCGTGCTCAAATACACCTGGGAGCTGTCGGTCTACTTCTCTTTCTTCGTCTTCCCCTTCATCAACGACTTTCTGGCGCGGGAAGACTTCACCATGCCCTATCTGAGGCGGATGGGACAACTCGGTCCCCTCAACGACGGCATACAGAAGCTGCTCAGCGACTACTTTCAGTGGAAGCAGAGCCAGGGCCGCCGCCAACAGCAGCCGGTCAATCACGAACTGACCAGCATCGAGACGCTGCGCAAGGCCGAGGAGACCTTCTATCGGGTGGACGCGACACTGCAAGAGGCAGAGCAAGTCCTCGACGAGCAACTGGGGAATCTGCGCGAACTGGCCCGCTTCATCGCCGCCCACGTGGCCTCCTCGGTGCTCGGCCAACCCCAAGCCGTCGACAACCGTGCCTTCGTGGAGAGCTTCGACTTGACAGAGCTGCGTTTCGATCCGCAGTCTTTTCGCCGGCGGTTGGACTCCGCCCGGTCCTGTCAGGACCGCTATCAATGGGCCTGGAGCGCTCGAATACTAGACCAGAAGGAGCCGGAACGTGCAGGATCACGCCCCTTGGCTGGAACGAGCCTTTGATTTCGTCCCCGAAGAACGCCGATACCCGATTACCAACATCGAGGGCCAGGTGCCGTCGTTCGTTCGGGGCGAGTATTTTCTCAACGGTCCGGCGCGTTTTCAGCGGGGCGACCTCAAGTACCGTCATTGGCTGGACGGCGATGGAATGGTGTGCCGCTTACGTTTCGGAACCGACGAAGTGCTCTTCAGCAACCGCTTCGTGCGCACTCCCAAGTGGAAGCGGGAAGAAGAAGCCGGGCAGGCTCTTTTCCGCACCTTCGGCACGGCCTTCCAAGGGGACCGTCTCAACCAGCGCGGCACGGGACTGGAATCCCCCGCCAACGTCAGCGTCTATGAGCACGGCGAGCACTTGCTGGCTTTCGGGGAGCAGGGGCTGCCCTATCTGCTCAACCGCGAAAGCCTCGACACGGAGAAGCTGCACACCTTTCAGGACCGGCTGAGCGAGGTGACCCCCTTTTCCGCTCACCCCAAGATCGATCCCCACAGCGGGGAGCTCTTCAACTTCGGTATCGCCTTTTCGGCCTTGCGTCCCAACCTCATCGTCTACCGTTTCGACGCCGAGGGAGAGCTGGTAATGCGCAAGCGTCATCCTCTCGACGCCCCCATCTCGCTGCACGATTTCGGGCTCAGCCGCAACTATACTTGCTTCTTTCTCAGTCCCTACCTACTCGACATGAAGGTCCTGATGGATGGCGGCTGCCTCCTCGATGCACTCACCTTCACGCACGAGGAATCCAGCCGCCTGGTCATCGCGGCCCGTGAATCAGGCGGCCAGCGCGCCGATCTCAAGGTAGGCCCAGGCTATTGCCTGCACGTGATCAACGCCTGGGAAGAGGACCAGCGGCTCCACGTCGACGTCGTTCAACTGGACGAACCCGCCTATCCCCACTATCAAGAGATTCCCCAGCTCTTTTGCGACGTGGGTCTGGGCCGTCCGCTGCGCTGCACGGTGGACACCGGCACCTGGGAGCTGGTCGAGAGGCGGCAACTGGGCTACGACCGGGCTCCCGACTTTCCCTCCACCGACCCGCGCCTGCAGACAGGGCCCTATGACGACTTCTGGATGCTGGGCATCTCCAAGGCCGGGACCTCGGGACGCAAGTTCTTCGACCAACTGGTCCATTGCCGTTGGAGCGAGCCTTCGCTCGACGACGTCTATCAAGCCCCGCCGGGGCATTACCTGGGGGGCGAACCGATCTTTCTCCCCGATCCGCAGAGCGAAAAGGGAGTGATCATTTGCCAGGTCTTCCAGGCCGAGGAGCGCGACGCCTCCTTCGCACTCTTCGACCCTGTCGACGTGGCCGCCGGCCCCGTTGCCCGGCTCCATCTCGAACACCCCGTTCCTCCTCTCTTTCACGCGTCCTGGAGCCCTGCAGAGGGCCCCGGCTACGACGAGTCCTACAAACCCGGAGACGACTGGTTCAAGAAGTAAGCGATTGTGAGTTATTTGACCGACCCGGCGGCCATTCTGGCGGTACTTTTCTTCAACGTGGTGTTGACCGAGTGGTTGTGTCGTAATACTTTCCTGCGCCATTTCGGCACGGCTCTGCTGGTCATCCTCATCACCGCCGTCGTCAGCAATCTTGGCATCATTCCCGCCCGCCCTTCTGAAACGCCGGTCTACGGGGGAATCTTCGCTTTCGTGGCTCCCCTGGCCATCTTTCTCCCCTTGCTGCAGGTCAACCTGAGGGACGTGCTGCGCGCCGGAGGGCCCATGTTGGCGGCCTTTGCGCTGGGCGCGACCGGCACCGTGCTAGGCGTCCTGGCCGGGCTCTGGACAGCCGACGCCGAGGCCGCCTTCGGCAACGACTACAGGGCCTTGGCGGGCATGTTCGCCGGAACCTATATCGGGGGAGGGGTCAACTTCAACGCCCTGGCCCTGGAGTACGGCATTGCCGAGGACGGCATACTTTTCGCCGGATCGACGGCCGTCGACAACATCCTCACGGCCTTGTGGATGATGGCCACCATCGCCGCGCCGCGCCTGCTCATCCGCTACTATCCCCGCCGCCGCCAGGAAAGCCAAGCCACCAGCGCTCCTCACCTGCAGGGAGACGCCGACCAGGAATCCCTCAACCCGGGCAATCTGGCCCTGCTGCTGGGAATGGGTGGAGCGGCCATCTGGCTCTCCAACCTGACGGCCGACTGGATGGCGGGGATGGGATATCCCCTGCCGTCCATCGTGGTCCTGACTACGCTGGCACTGATCCTGGGACAGTTGCAGGTCATCAACCGCCTCCCCGGCACCCGGGCCCTGGGCATGTTGGCCATCTACCTCTTCCTGGCCGTGATCGGCGCCTTCTGCGACCTGACGGCTTTCGATGAGATCGGCGAGCTGGGCTTTTCCCTTTTCATCTTCGCCGCCACCATCGTGCTGGTGCACGGACTCGTCATCTTTCTGCTGGGAGGCCTCTTCAAGATCGACTGGGAGGTCTTGGCCATCGCCTCCCAGGCCAACGTAGGCGGAGCCCCTTCGGCTCTGGCCCTGGCCCGCAGCCTGGGCCGCTCAGACATGGTCCTGGCCAGCGTCCTCATCGGAACCCTGGGCTACGGCGTAGGCACCTACATCGGCTTCCTGGTCGCCGGCTATCTGGTCTAAGAGCCCTCTTCTTCTGATTTTCCCTCAGACCCCAAACGCCTGCTTTTCAAACCTTTAGCCAAATCCTTGGCAAAGCGCAAAGATCTTTATAGCCCTCCCGGTTGGAGTGTAGAAATCGACATCCTGGGAACGAGTCTTGAAAAGCGAGATTTCGAGGAGATCGATGTCCGAGGCTTCGCCTGAGAGCAATTGAGAGGAATCGCCTGGGAGGGAAAAACGACTTTTCTGGCCAGACGGATGAACCGCGGCATTCGGCTCCCTCAAGGACATCGTTTTCCTTCCATGGCCACGATGGAGCTCCGCCCAAAACTCCCCACCTAATTCCCGAAGCGTTCCTTGACTTGAACCCTGCTCATTGTTGTTAATACCCACGGATCCTCCTCCAATGGGCCTCGTCTGCCACGCTCAGGCTCATAGTCTTGGCCGCCATATTGGAAAAGCCATTCTTCACACCGTCGAGCCGCCTGAAAGGCTGCCAGAGGTCTCGGCGGACGAATAGACGCCGCCCTTCTACTCTACCTTGAGGGTTGTGGCGGGGTTGGTGCGGGCTGTGCGCATGGTGGGGATCAGGCAGGCCAGCAGGGAGACGGACAGCAGCACCAGGGCGGCTTGCCCGTAGACGGAGGCCTGGTGGGGCGAGGTCATGAAGAAGAGGTCGGCCAGGTTGGGGGCCAGCAGGGCGGACAGCAGCAGGCCCAAAACGATCCCCGCCAGAGCCAGACGAAGGCAGCGCGAGAGCATGAGGGCGGCCAGGTGGCGAAGGGTGGCGCCCAGGGCGCTGCGGATGCTCATTTCGCGGCGGCGGCGGGCGGCCTCGAAGGCCAGCACGCTGTAAAGGCCCAGGCCTGAAACGGCCAGCGCCAGCACCCCGAAGACGCTGAAAAGCGTGGCGCCCAGGCGCCAGGCGCGCTTTTCGGGAGCCGTCAGGTGTTCGAAGGTCTGGGCTTCGACGTGGCGGAAGCGGCTGTCCATCTGCAGCAGGCGCCTCCGCAGATCCTCGGGTCCCGGACCGCGCGGAGGGGCTTCAGTGCGGACGTAGAAGGTGCGGGGAGGATAGCCTTCCCCGATCTGGTCCAAGTTGATGTAGAAGAGCAAGGTGGGACCCTCGCTGAAGCTGCGCCGGGTGACGTCCTCGGCCACGCCCACCACGCGGCTGCAGTAGTCGGTCCCCTGGAAGATCAGGCACTGCCCCAGCGGATCCTGCCCGGGCCAGACGATCTCGGCCATGGTGCGGCTTACGATAAGGGAGGGCGGGACCCCGGAACGATCCTCTTCGTTAAAGGCGCGTCCCCGCAGGATTTCCACGTCCATGGTCTTGAAGTAGTCGCCCATCACGCCCACCGACCAGGGACCTCCGGTGGGAAGGCGGGGCAGGGGAGTGCCGTCAGGATAGTTGACGCGGTAAGAGATGCCTCCCAGGAAAGGAACCGTCCAGGCGGCGGCCGCCGAGCGCACCCCGGGCTGGCGGGAGAGGAAGTCGAGCGCTTCTTGGTAGAGCGAAACGGATTTGTAGCGGTCGACGCCGGGTTCCAGGTCGGGCGTGAGCAGCACCACGTCTTCAGTGACGTATCCCAGATCGAGGGAGCCCGCCTGTTGCAGGCTGTGCAGGAACAGTCCGGCGCCCACCAGCAGGACCACCGAAAGAGCCGTTTGGGCCACCAGGAGCAGGCTGCGGGCATGGGAACGGGAGGGGGAGGCCGTTCCCCCCGAGGACTTGAGCGGTTCAACCAGATCGCGCCGCCGCGCCTGAAAAGAGGCGGGAAGGGAAGCCAGCAAGGCGGCCAGCAAAGCCAGTCCCAGGCTGAAGGCGGTCAAACGCGGGTTGAGCAAGCCGGTGCTCCAGTCGACCTGGGGAAAGAGGCCGGCACGAACCGCCTGTCCGCCCCAATAAGCCAGTCCCAGCGCCGCCGCGCATCCCAGCAAAGCCAGCAGCAGGCTCTCGCTGAGCAGGTGTCCCGCGAGCCGGAGGCGTCCCATGCCCAGCGTCAGCCGCAGTGCGATTTCGCGGCGGCGGCGCAGTCCGCGGACCAGGAAGAGATTGGCCACATTGGCGCAGGCGATGAGCAGAACCAGGAAGGAGACCGCCGTCAGCCAGAAGGCCACATCGGCTTCGGCCGGAGCGTCCACCCTTCGTCCGGGGACGAGCGGCTGCAAAGAGATGCGGCGGCGGGTGGAATCGGGGGGACGGGAGAGCCGCTCATCGGCCCGCTGCAAAATGGCCGTCGATTCCTCTTCAGCAGCTTCTATCGAGACACCGGGCTTGAGGCGCACAACCACCTGCGCCCAGCTCCAGGGAGCCCCGGGATCGAGCCAGCGGTCCGTGCGCAGATCGAGGCCGCGGATGGCGCGGTCAAAGGGCAACCAGACGTCCACGGGCGCCAGTTGGAAGCCGGTGAATCCGGCAGGCGCCACTCCCACTACGTCGAACTCCAGGCTGTCGACCTCGAGACGGCGGTTGAGGACCTCGGGGTCGCCGCCGAAGTGCTCCATCCAGAAGGCGTGGCTGAGCACCGCTACAGGATGGCTCTGGGGTTGGTCGTCTTCGGCCGTGAAGAAGCGTCCCCGGTAGGGCTGCACGCCCAGGGTGGGGAAGAAGGAGGCGCTGACCAGGCGGGCTTCCAGCCTTCGGGTGTCCTCGCCGTGGCCGGACAGCGGCTGCAGGGCCAGTTGCAGGCCGATGCTCTCGAAGGACGAATGATCGCGTTGAGCCAGGTAGTTGCCGTAAGTCAGTTCGTTTCCAGCCACGGCTTTTCCCTGGTGGATCTGGTGGCGATAGAGAATCTTGACTTGTTGCGGCTCGCTGACGTGCAGCGGGGGACGCATCAGCATGCGGTCGACAATGCCGAACATGACGGCGTTGACGCCGATTCCCAGGGACAGGGTCAAAGCCACGGCCAGGGCGAAGAAGGGATGACGACGCAGTTGGCGCAGGGTTTCCCGCAACATCTCGGCCACGATCAAGGCTCACCTCCTCTGTTACAAGCATCATGCCTTATCGATGCGACATTTGCCAATGGGGAGGGGAGACGTCTTTGGGAGGTCGTGGAGGCTGAGGTGGGGAGGTGTCTGGTAACGGTTTATGACAATCGCCGCAAGGATGCGCCTCCCACCCGCCGGCTATCGGGTCGATTAGCTGTTAGAGGGAGTCGAGGACTTGCTGGCTGATATCGTGGGAGGAGCGGATGCACTCGGGGATGCCTACGCCGCCGGCGAAGGCGCCGGTCAGGTAGAGTCCGGGGACGCGCCGGAGGGCCTGCCTGACCGCCTGCATGCGCTGCGAGTGACCGACCGTCAGTTGAGGCATGGCCCGGCTCACGCTGAAGACGCGCTGCAGCAGCGGCTGGCAGGAGTAGCCCATGATGCGCTGCAGATCGCGGTGCACGGCCTCAGCCAGTCCCTGGTCGGACTCGGGCAGACGGCGCAGGCGCCGCTGGTGGACCGCCACCCGCATCAGCACCGCGTCCTGCGGGCAGCGCCCCTCGAACTTGCGGTTGACCCAAGTGCAGGCGTCCACGGCCGCCCTCTGCTCGGGATGGACGATGAAGCCGAATCCGTCCTGGGGATGGTCAAAGTCCTGACGCCGGTAGGCCAGATAGACGAGACGGCTGGAGCCGTAGGGAATGTCTTGCAGGGGCGGCGCCGCCTCGGGCAGCAGGGGACGCAGGATGGAGGCTCCGGCGTAGGCCGGCGTGGTCAGGATCAAGCGGTCGAAGCTGTCCCGGTGGCTCCCGGCCTCGAGGTTGAGGCGCCCGTTCCAGGACGTCAGCCGAAGATTCCGCAGTCCCAGTCGGATATCGCTGTCTTGAAGGCGGCGCTGAAGTTCGTCCACCAAGGTCTGCATGCCCCCCTGGAAGGACAGATAGCAGGAGCGCTGTGGACGTCCCTTGCTGAGGCTGTTGAGCCAGCGCATGCCGCGGTAGAGGGACCCGAAGCGCTGTTCAAGGCGGTAGAAGTCTGCCATGGCCGAGGGGGCGCTGAGGCGCGCAGCGTCCCCGCCGTAGATGGCGGCCACCATGGGCTGGGCCAGCTTGTCGGTGAATTCCGCTCCCAGGCGGCGGCGCAGAAACTGCTGGATGCTGGGGTCTCCCTGGCTGTGGCTGATGAGCGGTTCCATCAGGGCCCGCAGGCGTCCGCGGCGGCTGAGGGGCGCGGTGCGCCAAAAGGGAAGCAGCCGCATGGGAGCCAGAAACATCATTCCGTCGGGGAATTCGCGCAGGCGGTCCTCGCTGTAAAGGTAGGTCTTGCGCAGGTGATCGTTGGAACCGACCACCTTGTCATCGAGGCCCAGTTCGGATACCAGCCGCAGGGCCGCCGGCTTGTGGGAGGCGAAGCCTTCCGGCCCGGCTTCCAGCAAAAAGTCGCCCTCTCGCTGAGAACGGATCACGCCGCCCAGCCGTTGGGATTGCTCCAGCAGAGTGATCTCCAGCGGCACTCCCCGCTTTGCGGAGCCTTGTTTCAGGTAGAAGGCGGTCACCAGCCCCGAGATGCCTCCTCCGACGATTCCGATGCGTGTCTTGCGGCTCATGAGATGGCTCCTGCGCTCTTCTAGGCCATGGCCGGACTCTGGGCCGCTGATGTTTCAGATGTCCGCGGCGGATCGTAGGCGCAGAAGGGCTCTTCGGCCAGATAGTCGCCTGTCATGGCATAGGCCCGCGCCCGCGATCCGCCGCAGATGCGTTTGAAGGAGCAGATTCCGCACTTGCCCTTAAGCAGGGAAGGAGTGCGGAGTTGGCGGAAGACCGCATGATTGCGGTAGATTTCGGCCAGCGGCCTGCTGCGGATGTTGCCGCACTTGCGGGGCAGGAATCCGCTGGGGAAGACGTCGCCGTTGTAGGCCACGAAAAGATGTCCGTTGCCCGAGTTGACGCCGCGGGGCGCCAGTCCGATGGCTCCGCCGTGCCCGAAGTCGCGCTTCATGCGCTCCGGGAGGTGGCGCGGGATGGTTCCGCCGGGCATGTGCATGACGCCTGTGCCCGGATGCCCGCCGGCATGTCCTCGGCGATGCCCGGTGGCCGCCCCGCCAGGACGGTGTTGCAGCAGGTAGCGGCGGTAGTGAGGCGCCTCGGTGATCTTGACCACGAAGTCGACCTGCGAAGCCAGCCGGGCCAGGCGGGCAAAGAGGTCTTCGTACTGCTGGGCGTTGAGCTGGTCGACGTCGCGTCCGCGTCCCATGGGCACCAGGAAGAAAACCTCCCAGAACACCACGCCCAATTGGCTGACCAAGTCGGCGATGGCGTCGAAGTGCTGGTAGTTGAAGGCGCTCAAGGTGGTGTTGATCTGCAAGGGAAGCCCCGCCTCGCGGGCCCAGCGGGCGCCTTGCAGGGTGCGGTGGAAAGTTCCGGGAGTATTGCGGAAGGAGTCGTGGACCTGAGCCGAGGGACCGTCCAGACTGAGGGCCATTTGAGCCAGTCCGGCCTCCTTCAGGTTTTCCACCAGCCCGCGCTCGAGACGGGCGGTTGCAGCAGGGATGGTGGCCATGCGCATGCCCGCCTTGCGGCCGTAGCGGATCAGTTCAAGCAAGTCGGGACGTTTGGCCGGATCGCCTCCCGAGAGGACGCAGATGGGCGTCCCCATCTCGGCCAAGTCATGCAGCAGTCCCAGCCCTTCTTGATGGTTCAGTTCTCCGGGAAGAGGATCGGGAATGGCTTCAGCCCGGCAATGGCGGCAGGCCAGGTCGCAGGACCGGGTAGTCTCCCAAATGGCAACGAATGGAGAGCGGTCGAAATCGACCATGGAGGGGTGAACGGCTCGGCCTTCAGCGCCTGTGGAAATCATTTCTCTGCTCCTTTCGCAAACGCACCTTCTTTTTATGCAAGCCGCGTGCAATTTCGGAAAGTCAGGATTGGCGGGCTTTGGAGGGCGCGAGGGTCCTTACTTGGGCCATTCTGCTCAGCTTTGCCTGAGCCATATCCCGCACTTCGACTTCACAATGAGGGAACCTATTTCCTACAATACGCTCGATGAATGAGAGCAAGATCGACCATAGCCAGCACGACTGGTATAAAGACGCCATTTTCTATGAAGTCCACGTGCGCGCTTTCTACGATTCCAACGCCGACGGCATAGGGGACTTTGCAGGACTCACCCAAAAGCTCGATTACATCGGGGACTTGGGGGTGACCTGCATCTGGCTGCTGCCCTTCTATGTTTCGCCTCTGGACGACGACGGATACGACATCGCCGACTATTACCGCATCCATCCCGACTACGGGACGATCAAGGACTTCGAGGTTTTCCTGCGCGAGGCTCATGCCCGAGGATTGCGCGTGATTGCCGATCTGGTCGTCAACCACACCAGCATCGAACACGAATGGTTCAAGCAGGCCCGCGATCCCCAGTCGCCCTACCACGACTACTACGTGTGGAGCGACGACCCCTCGACCTACTCCGACGCCCGCATCATTTTCGTCGATACCGAGCCCTCCAACTGGACCTACGACAACCAAGCCAAAAAGCATTACTGGCACCGCTTCTTCTCTCACCAGGCCGATCTCAACTACGACAATCCCAAGGTGCAGAAAGAGATGCTCGAAGTGGTCGATTTCTGGCTGGCCAAGGGGCTGGACGGATTCCGGGTGGACGCTGTCCCCTACCTCTTCGAACGCGAGGGCACCAACTGCGAGAACCTGCCTGAGACGCACGCATTCTGCAAAAAGCTGCGGGCCCATGTGGACGAGCACTTTCCCGGACGCGTGCTGCTGGCCGAGGCCAACCAGTGGCCCGACGACGTGGTGGAATACTTCGGCGACAACGACGAGTTTCACATGTGCTTCAACTTCCCCATCATGCCGCGCATGTTCATGGCTATCCGGCGCGAGGACCGCGAGCCCATCGAGAACATCATCGTCAACCTGCCCGAGATTCCGCGGGACTGCCAGTGGGCCACCTTTTTGCGCAACCACGACGAACTCTCGCTGGAGATGGTGACGGCGGACGAGCGCGACTACATGTGGCAGGAGTACGCTTCAGACCCGCGCATGAAGCTCAACCTGGGCATCCGCCGCCGCCTGTTTCCCTTGATGGAGAACAACCGCCGGGCGGTGGAATTGCTCCACAGCCTGCTGCTGACCTTGCCCGGCTCGCCCATCCTCTACTACGGAGACGAGATCGGGATGGGCGACAACATCTACCTCAGCGACCGCTTCGGATGCCGTACGCCCATGCAGTGGAACGACGACCGCAACGCCGGGTTCTCGCGGGCCGATCCCAGCAAGCTCTACTTCCCCGTCATCAGCGATCCGGGATACAGCTATCAGGGCGTCAACGTAGAGAGCGCCCAGCGCCATCGCTCCTCTTTCCTCAACTACGTCAAGCGGCTGATCCGGATCCGCCAGAGCTACCCAGCCTTCTCGCGGGGCGAGATCCACTTCCTGCATCCCGACAACAATCGCGTGGTCAGTTACCTGTGCGTCCAGGACGGGCAGGTCATGCTGGTGGTCAACAACCTCTCCCGCTACAGCCAGTTCGTGGAACTCGACCTGAGGCAGTTCAACGGCTATCAGCCCATCGATTGCTTCAGCGAGAATCCCTTCCCCCGCATCGGTGAACTCCCCTATCTGCTCACCATGGGTCCCTACGGGTTCTACTGGTTCGAGCTCACTAAGCCCTAACCCTGACGAGGAAAAGTCATGATCAAGTCGCTGAAATGGATGGGCGTGCGGACTGACCGCTATCAGGAAATGCGCGAGTTCTACAGCGACAAGCTGGGCCTGGAGCTCTTCGATGAAGAGTCCGACTACGTCGATTTCCTGCTGCCCAATGGAGACCGCGTCGAGCTCTTCGCCCCCGGCTCCATCCCCGACGAGCCTCTGGACACTCCGGTCATGGGCCTGGAAGTCGAAGACGTCGATCAGGCCCGCCGCCACTTCGAGTCCCGCGGCGTCGAGTTCATCGGACCTGTCCGTCAGGGCAAAACCCTGCGCTGGACCTATTTCCGGGCCCCCGACGGACACGTCTACGAACTGGTGGGACCGGCCAAGTGAGGTCATGGGGGGGCTTCGCGATGGGCGCAATGCTCCCCGAAATCAGAGAAGGCTGGAAGAAAGTCCCGTAGGAGGCGCATCCTTGCGGCGATGGAGGCAAGGCCACAACCCGGCGAGAGCCAACCGTCCCTAGAAGAAGTCCCGCAGCGATCGTGACAGGCAGCCCTAATCCGCCGAAGAGGTGTGGTCGTGGGTGACCTTCCAGCCGTCCTCGAAGCGGCGCAGGATGAGGGTGTAAAGTCCGCCGGGTTGGCTACCGTCCGAGAGGGTGAGCTGCCAGCGTCCTCTCACCAAGGCGGCATCCTCGCCCAGCATCTCCACCTTGAGGTCTGAGAAGACCAGGTGGCCCATCTCGCGTCCTTCGCTCTGGTAGCGGCGCTGGTAGCGTTCCACCGTGGCTTGCCAGCCCCTGGTGATGTTTCCTCCCGAGTAGAAGGTCAGGTCGGGAGAATTCCAGTACCCCTCCATAAAGCCCTCCAGGTCGCCCTGGTTCCAGGCCTCGGCCTGGTCCTGCAGCAGCTTGACGATATCGTCTTCAGCGCCCGGCGCCGCCAGCATCCAAAGAGCCATCAGCAAAGTAGTCATCGTAGCCATGCTTCCTTGTCCTCGCCTTCAGTGATGACCTATTCTCCATCAATTACCGCGCTGGTGAAAGTGACGAAGGAGCCGGTCTCGTCCATTTGCGCGTGGGAATGGTCGAGGATGCGGGTGGAACGGCCCTGCAGCAGCGTGTAGAGGGTGTAGAGAGGAGAGAACCCGCAGATGCGGCGGCGGTCTTCTTCTTCGGCCACGTAGCGGAAGAACTCGGCGGCATCGCCTTCAAGCAGGGGATCGAGCATCTCCAGGTCTTTCCGGCGCACCTCCTCGATGTGTTCCTCCCGAGGACGGTAGTCGTCTCCGTAGCGGGGTCCGATGTGAGCCAGGTCGACGCTGGCAATGTAGCAGATGCGCCGTCCCGACTGATCGGCCGTGCGGCGCAGCGCTTCCAGGAAGCGGTCGAAGAGGCGGCGGTGTTGGTCGGCCACCGAAGGATGCTGGAAGTTGAGGTAGGAGAAGCTCACCAGCACCGGAAGGATCTTGAAGGGCCGCGATCCCAACAGGTGCTGCAAAAAAACCACCTGGAATTCGATGGTGTGTTCGCTGCGGTGGGTGAGGTCTTCCTGAAACAGTCCGTCGCCGGCGTTTTCCAGCAGGCGGTCGGCGAACTCGCGGTCGGTGGCGGCGGTTCCTAGAGGAGTCTGGAAGTCCTTGCGGGAGACGGAGAAGAGTTCGGGCAGCCCGTGGTGTCCTGTCCCCAGGATCACGAAGAGATCAGGCCTTTCGCACTCGGCCAGGGCCCGGTAGGCGTGCGTGTAGCAGGGGCCTCCCAGGCGCGGGTCGATGTGGGGAGCGATGAGGGCCAGGGGAGGAGGAGCGGCGGCCTTGCCGGGAGCTCCGGCGCCTTGGGGGGCGGCGTAGAAGTCGGCGATCAGGCGCGACAGATCCTCCGCTTGGGCTGGATAGCTTTGTCCGGCGTGGGATGACTCGCGCAGGGAGCTGGAGCGGAAGTCCTCGAGGAGTTGGCGGTGGCGTTGGGCGAAGCGCTCGTTCTCCAGGAAAAGAGCTTCGTCGAATTGGTCGAGAATGCTCTGCAGGTCCTCGCTGCTGAAAGGTTGCTGGGTGACCCGCTCCACCTCCGCCCGCACCTGCTGGGGCGTACGGCGGCCGTCGAAGAGCATCATCAGCCCGTAGAGGGCCGGAGTGACGGCCAGCATCTGTTCGCTGATCTGCAACGGATCGCGCAACACCACCAATTGCTGTCCGTCCTCCCGAATCGGTATGGCCTCAAGGTAGCGCAGCTTCGGATTCGCCATCAGGGAAAGGTTACCATCATTGCCGCGCCAGACCTCCCTGCAGCATCAGCCCAGCCGCTCCCCTGTAAGTCGGCAAGCGAGCCGGCGCATGGGGGGTGGGAGGCGCATCCTTGCGGCGATGGAGGCAAGGCCCCATCCCGGCGAGGGCCCTCCGCCTGTAATGAAGGCCCGCAGCAACATTGGAGGGCTTCGCATGAGGCACAACGCCGCGGGAAGGCCGATCAACCCACCACGTTCCCCGGTCTGGGATGCCCCCCGGTGAGGACGGCCATCAGGTCGTCGAGGAGGGTTTCCACCATGATGCGCTGGGTGCGGGGGGTGCGGCTGGCCACATGGGCGGTAACGATGGCGCGGGGATGACGCATCAAAGGATCGCCGGCAGCGGGCGGCTCTTTTTCCAGGACGTCCAGCGCCACCGCCGACAGCCCACCTTCCTGCAGAGCCTTCATCAGAACCTGGTTGCTTTCGATCAGTCCCCCGCGGGCGCAATTCACCAGCACGGCCCCTTTGCGTGCCTGACGCAGGTTCTCGGCATTGATAAGACCCCGGGTAGACTCGTTGAGCGGACAATGCAAGGTGACGAAATCGCTCTCCCGCAACAGTTTCCTCAGCGTCACCGGACGTGCCCCGCAGCACTCCATTTCGGCTCCCCCGACATGCGGATCGCAAGCCAGCACCGTCATGCCCCAGGGTTTGAGCAACTCATGGACGCGCCGCCCGATGCGTCCATAGCCGACGATGCCGAGGGTACTGCCGTAGAGATCGCGGTTGAGGACGCGGTTGCGCTCGGTCCAGCGCCCCTCGCCCACCCGCCGCTGCCAGCCGGGCACATCCTTGGCGGCCGCCACCAGCAGCGACACGGTGTGCTCGGCCGTGGCCTGGGTCACGGCATCTGGGGTATAGAGCACCACGACATGTCGCCGCCTTGCCGCTTCCACATCGACCGAGTCGTATCCCACCCCGGTACGTCCGATGACGCGCAGATTGGGGGCGGCCTCAAAGACCCGCGCATCGATCCGCGTGGAGCTGCGGGCAATGATCGCCGCCACATCCGCCCCCAATTCCCCCACCAGCGAGCGGGGATCAGGATTGGAAGCGACAAACAGCCGAAACGCCCCCCCAATTCGCCCCTCCGCCCACTCAGGAAGCGGCCCCGTAGCCACGATCCGATCAACCTTCATCCCCGCCAGAATACCACCACCGCCAATCGCCCACGCCGACTAGACAAAGCCGGAATCTTTTTGCTAGGATACCGCCTTCACAGGGCGTCCCCATCGTCTAGCCCGGCCTAGGACACTGCCCTTTCACGGCAGCGACACGGGTTCAAATCCCGTTGGGGACGCCATCTTCGACTCTTCCTCTGCGACTTTCCCGAACCTGCTGAAAACAGGCGAGATAGAATAGTGGCTGCTTCATTCCTGGCATCTCGGCAACTGGGCTGATAGGTCGAGGGGAGAGGCTCAGGAAGGTACTGCTTTGAATGTCGGGAGTGTCGGGAGTCCGAAAAGCCCGTCTTTTCGCTTCCCGAGTCGCCGTTTTCGGCGCTGGGTGCAGGAACTTTGCGGAGGGAGAGTCGTCCTTACTCGCTGCTGAGGGTATAGAGCGGGTGGATGCCTTGGTCGAATAGCTGGCGGTAGACGACCTGGGGGTCGGTTTTTTGATCGGTGATGCGGTTTCTCAGGACTTCTCCGAAGTGACCGACCATCGTGAACAGGTCGATATCGATGTCGGCCCGCTTCCAGTCTTCGGTCAGGCTGACCTGCAGACTTCCTTCCGGCACTTTCTCCTTGAAGCTGACGGGAAATCCTTCGTGGAGCACTCGATTGGCCCATGCCGGGACCTTGCTGAAATCGGACTTGGCGTTTTCGATGTCCTCGGGATGCAGATTCACCTTGCAGATGATCCGGTCCCGGCGGGCCTCCTCGATTTGAGTGACCACGTCGTTGCGGCCGAAGAGGTGGTGGAGCTTGGCCTCGATGTTGAGGGCGCAACACAGGCGCGTCTGGTCGACTTTCGACATTCTTGTTGGGCGGGGAACCAGTTCAGGATGCACCTCGAAGAGCGAGGCGAGAAGCGGATTGTCGGCCGAGGTCAGGGGCAGGACCGCTTGAAGGCTTGAAAAAAGCGGTGTGTTCACTTCTTTAAGCATCATACAGACGCTTACGCTGTCCGATCTCAACGGATATTTCCACACGTCGCGGTAGCCGGAGCCTCTGGTCGGTTTGACCAGAAGCGACAGGGGATGGCCGTCGGCCCACTCGGGCAGGTCCTCAAGCTGAACACTGCCGCTTTCCTGGACAGCCTGCCACTTGTCCTCTCTCAGACGCACCTCGATGACCTTGCGGTTGGAGAAGAGATCACGAACCTCGACCCAAAGCTGCTCTACATCAGAGGGATGCCACTTCTTTCTCTCGCCATTGACTAATTTAATCAGCATATCTGATACTCCCACCGTTGCAGCCTACAGAAAGTGATTTATTCAGGACATCATATCACTTAAAACTGCCAAGAATCGATTGCCTGGCAGCTTTTTACCTCACGCCCCAGCCGACG